>CAMOVY010000062.1 GCA_946627905.1 uncultured Clostridia bacterium | reverse complement strand
TAAAAACCTGTCGGTAATATATCTGTCGGATAAAGATACCGCCGCCATAATCGCGTCGTCCGGTATACTTACGCCGTGGTGCGATTCGTACTTGTCGCGTAAACCCTTTAAAATTTCCACGGTCTCTTCGGTACTCGGCGCGTCTACCATTATGGGCTGAAAGCGCCTTTCTAAAGCCGCGTCTTTTTCTATATATTTTCGGTATTCGTCTATTGTCGTCGCGCCGATAGTCTGCAATTCCCCGCGCGAAAGCATGGGCTTTAAAATGTTCGCCGCGTCCATATTGCCTTCGCCCGTACTGCCAGCGCCGACGATATTATGAATTTCGTCTATAAACAAAATAATGTTGCCGTTCTGTTTAACGACGTCTATGGCTTTTTTAAGCCGTTCTTCAAAATCGCCGCGGTATCTCGCGCCCGCAAGCATACCCGCAAGGTCCAAAGAAAAGACTATTTTATCGGCTAAAATTTCCGGCACGTTGCCCTTTACTATGGCTTGCGCCAGCCCTTCGACCACCGCGCTTTTACCTACCCCCGGT
Organism: uncultured Clostridia bacterium; assembly: GCA_946627905.1. GTDB lineage: Bacteria > Bacillota > Clostridia > Christensenellales > Borkfalkiaceae > UBA1259. Next base: position 5,844 of record CAMOVY010000062.1, on the reverse strand, counting down.
TCGCCGATTAAAACGGGGTTGTTTTTAGTGCGCCGTGAAAGTATCTGAATAACCCTGTCTATCTCGTCTTTCCTGCCTATAACGGGGTCAAGCCGCCCTTCTTGCGCCTGCTTATTAAGGTTTACGCCGAACTTGCCTAGTTCGCCCAAGTCCCCGCCGCTGTCCTTACCGTCCTTTTTGGTCTGGGAATAGGGACTCGCCGACTTAAAGGCACTTTGAAACGCGCTTTCTTCGTTCTCTTCAGGCTCGGCTTCGCCTTCAAATCCGCCCATTAAACTTTCGGCGATTTCTTCCGCCATAACTTCGGTATTCACGCGCATAGCCTTTAAAATCGCCGTCGCCACCGCTTCTTCGTCAAGCAAAATGGCAAGCAATATGTGTTCCGTGCCGACGAACCCCGAGTGCGCGCGCAACGATAAGTCTATCGCCTTTTCAAAGTGGCGTTTGGTGCGCGGCGTAAACATATTGCCGGGGATTACGGCGTTCACGTCTATGGTCTTTTTGAAATAATATAAATATCTGTCGTTATCGACTTCCGCTTCGCGCAAAATAGAAGCCGCCCTGCCGTCAGACACGTTGATAAGCCCGAACATAATGTGTTCGCTGCCTATATATCTGCAACCGAAACGTTTTGCAAGGTTGTTGGCAAGTTCTATAACTTCGTTCACGTTGCGTGAAAATGCTTCGTAATACATATAATCACTCCTTTAATTTTTCAAGTTTTTTGCCGACTACTTCCGCGCGGAATAAGTCCCTGTCCACGTCCGACATAGGTCTGCCGTATTGCGCGCAAAGGTTGGCGGGACGGACGGAAACGGTCAAATCGTCTAACGCGTTCACGTCGGAAATATTTATCATACCCAGCATAGCGCCGAGTTTTACTCTCGCAATCAGCGATAGATATTCGCTATACGGTAAAAGTACGGCGTTGGTTAAAACCCCGTACGCCTTTTTAGCCCTGTCCATAGTTATAAGTTCTTTTTTGACGTACAGTTTTTCTTCGGTTTCCCGCTCAAGTTTACATATGGATAAAACCGTTTCTTCCACCGATTTTATTATATCGTATTCGGAAATACCCAGCGTAATTTCGTTGCTTATCTGGTACATACAGCCTTCGGCTTTACTGCCTTCCCCGTAAAGCCCGCGGACGGTAAGCCCGAAAGCCGAAACTTCTTCTATAACTCTCTTTATCTTGCCGCTTTCTGTCAGCGCGGGCAGAAACATCATAACCGAAGCGCGCATCCCCGTGCCGAGATTAGTCGGACACGCCGTCAAAAACCCTAATTCTTCGTCGAACGCAAAGTCAAGATATTTAGCGAGTTCGTCGTCGATAGCGTCAAGCCGCCGATAGGCTTCGCCTATGCGCAGTCCTTTCATAAAGCATTGTTCGCGTATAACGTCTTCTTCGTTAATCATTATGGAAAGGCTTTCGTCGGAATTTACAAGCGCCGCGCCGCACTCCCTGTTCTCTATAAGCGCGGTACTGATTAAGTGCCGCTCTTTCATCGCTTCCAAGGTTATGTCGTCTAAATTCGACACGAAAAACAGGTTGAAAGTGTCCGTTTTAACCAGCGCGCGGTTTACCTTTTTTACGACTTCTTTTGCCGCCGCAGCGTCTAACACGAAAGGCATACCCTTTAAATTTCGCGCAAGCCGCACGCGCGAAGTTATTATGTTGCCCGCATACAAGTCGGGGTTTAATATTTCCATTTTATATAAGCCCCCTGCGCTCTAGTTCGGCTTTAAGTTCTATTAAGTCGTCGGAAATCTTTTTCACGTCGGTAAATCTGCCGTCTATAACCGCCGCTTCCTTTTCGGCAAGCAAACGCCTGTACTCCGCGTACAGTTCTTTATCCACCGAAGATAACGAAGGAATTTTACCTTCGTGTTTACCGCTTTTCTGGATTTTGCGGAGCGTTTTATTTATTTCCGAACGGAACACGGTGTAGCAGTCCGGACAGCCGAGCATACCCGTTCGGAAATAATCGGATAAATACGTACCGCACTTTCTGCAAATTCTATCGTACATTTTTACCTTAAATTTCTATTTATAATTAAAGAATTTTTCCCTTTTCTCTTATATACTCTTTTATGTCTTCGCCGATTTCGTTGCTCCGCAGGGCGTATTCCACGTTGGCTTTTATAAAGCCCGCTTTATCCCCCACGTCGTAGCGCACGCCGTTAAAATCCGACGCCAAAAGTTCACCCTTTCCCGCCAACTCGTCTAAAACGTCAGTAAGGTAAATTTCGTTGTTTCTCGGTTTTAACGCCTTTAATTTACTCATTATCCCGCCCGAAAGCACGTATCTGCCGATTATTGCGTAGTTTGAAAGCGCTTCGTTTACCGCGGGTTTTTCGACGATTGCGGAAACCTGCATTACGCCGTCTTTTTCCGCGCCGATACCGATATTACCGTACTTACTTACTTCGTCGCCGAATACTTCCATCGTCGCAATAACGCTTTTGCCCGTCTTTTCGTAAATTTCGATAAGGCGTTCTATGCACGACTGCTCGTTTTCTTTAGCATAAATAAGTTCGTCGCCTAAAAGAAGGGCAAACGGTTCGTCCCCGATATATTTTTCCGCGCACAAAATTGCGCCCGCAAGCCCGTTGGCTTCTTTCTGTATTACGAATTTAACGTTAAACGCGCACGTTTCACGCTCTATTTCGTAAAGTTTCTGCTTGCCGTCGGACAAAAGTCTTTGTTCTAGTTCGGGCGCGCCCCCGAAATGGCGCATTATAACTTCCGAATCGGGGCTTACGACTATAACAATCTCTTCTACCCCCGTGCGGCGTAGTTCTTCCGCTATATATTGAATAGTCGGTTTATCAAGCACGGGAAGCATAGGCTTCGGTACGGCTTTGGTTATGGGCAGAAATCTCGTTCCGAGTCCTGCCGCAGGTATTATTGCTTTTCTTATTTTCATAAACTGTTCCCTTATATATTTATTAACTGAAATTTTTATCTTCAAGCGCCTTTATTTTGCTAACGCGGCGAACGTGCCGTTCTTCGCCTGAAAAATCGGTATTTAAAAACGCGTCGACAATTTCGACCATAAGTCCCGCGCCGATAACGCGTTCGCCGAAAGCCAACATATTCGCGTCGTTATGCTGTCTCGTCGCCTTCGCGGAAAAAACGTCGTGGCAATGGGCGCAGCGTATGCCCTTTATCTTGTTTGCCACTATACTCATACCTATACCCGTGCCGCAAATAAGTATTCCGTAATCGAACTCTCCTTTGGCGACGGCTTTTGCCACCGCTTCCCCATAATCGTTATAATCGCAGGAATCTTCGCAAAAAGTGCCGAAGTCCTTATATTCTATCCCCCTTTTTTCAAGGTATTTTATCAGGGCGGGTTTTAAATGTATTCCGCCGTGGTCAACACCTATCGCAACTTTCATACCGTTTCTCCTTTTTCGCTGATTATTTTTTGCAATATGATATTACAAGCGTCCTCTATCTCGTGCGAAGTCTTAACGTAAACGTTAATATCCCCACCGTAGGGGTCTGCTATGTCGTATCCCGTAATTTCACTCATCGCGTAAACGTTCGGGAAATTGCTTATGCGCGCTTTGTGCTCTTTAGTCATACATACTATTACGTCGCTTTTAATAAGCAGCGCGCCCGTCGCCGTAGTAGCCTTAAACCCGTATGGCTTGTATCCCAAAAGTTTTAACGCTTTGAACGCGTTTGCACTCATTTTTTCGCCGCCCATAGCGGAAAGCCCCGCGCTTTTTACCGATATACCCTTTATGCCCGAAAGTTTTAACTTGGTTTTAAGTATCACTTCCGCCATAGGGCTGCGACAGGTATTTCCCGTGCAGACGAATAATACTCTTTTCATCTTTTATGTTTCCCCCGATTATCCGCAGGATTTGACTAATCGGTTCATAATGCCGAGATACACCCCGTCGCTTCGCCCGAAAGACACGGCGATTATTATATCCGCCTTTTTTTCGCCTTCTAAAAGTTTCTCGTAAAGGTTATAGGCTATCTCGTTCCCGTCCTTACCTAAGAGCAACAGGTTTTTGCCCGCAAACTTTTCGGCAATTTCGTCCGAACACATTATGTAAGGCGTTCTGCCTTTTTTAAGTTCGTTATCATAAAGCGCGGCGGCTTTATCAATCTCCGTTATATCGAAAAGCGCCGTGTCGCACTTGGGTCTGTAATGGCGGTACTTTACCCCGGGGGATTTAACCTTGTCCCCTTCTTTGTGTTCTGCTATCTCGCAAGCGCCCGCCACCGCTTCTATCATCTCTTTGGTAATAAGTCCCGCGCGCAAAATTCGCGGCACTTTCCCCGTCGCGTCTAAAACGGTGCTTTCTATACCGCCTTTGCATCTGCCGCCGTCTAATATAAGCGGAATTTTTCCGTTTAAATCGGAAAACACATGTTCGGCGGAAACGGGGCTCGTATGCTTGCTTAAATTAGCGCTCGGCGCAACCAGCGGAATATTCACCGCGCGAAGTAGCGCCTGACACCCTGTGTGCGACGGCATACGCAGGGCAAGCGTTTCGCCGCCCGCTACCGCCTCTTTGCAAATTACGCCTTTGCTTTCTAAAACCAAAGTAAGTGGCCCCGGCATATACGCTTTTATAAGGTCGTAAACGTAGTCTTCCGACACGCGTACGAGTTTAGTTATATCGTAATCTTTATGTACGTGCGCTATCAGCGGATTGTCCGAAGGTCTGCCCTTAACTTCGAATATCTTCTTAACGGCATCAGAATTAGTGCCGTCGGCGGCAAGCCCGTACACCGTTTCGGTCGGCATACCGACAATTCCGCCCGATAAAAGAATTTCTTTAGCCTTTTCTATTCCGTCAAAAACGCTTAAAATTTCGGTCGTCATAACGCCTTTCCGCTTAAAAAATCTCGTCGTCGATATTTTTTACACCCGCAGGCGCGTTAAACGCGTCCGCATTTTCGGGCGGTACGTTGCTGTCGCTTACGGGCGGCAACTCTTCTTTTTCTATAGACGGTTTCACGCTTTTAACGGGCGCGGAAGTTTCCGCCTTTTCGTCCGGTTCGCCCGTATCTTCGTTAAAGTTGACGAACTTGGTACACTCGGACTTAAAGTACAGTTTAACCATACCCGTAGCGCCGTTCCTGTGCTTGGCGATAATAAGTTCGGCAACGTTAGGCTGAATTTTACCGCCTTCTAAATCTTTTTCTTTCGCGCCGATATCAGGGCGGTGAATAAACATAACTATATCCGCGTCCTGCTCTATTGCGCCCGACTCCCTTAAGTCGGAAAGTTGCGGGCGGCGCTTTTCCGATTCCACAGCACGCGACAGTTGCGACAGCGCTAACACGGGAACGTTCAGTTCTTTAGCGAGAATTTTTAAATTTCTCGAAATTTCGCTGACCTGCTGTTGGCGGTTTTCTTCTTTTCTTCTCGACTTGCTGTCCATAAGTTGGATATAGTCAATCATAACGAAGTCAAGCCCGTGTTTACGCTTTATGCGGCGGCACTTGGACAGTATCTCTTCGGGAGTAATTACCGAAGATTCGTCTATAAAGATTTTCGTATTCGCAAGCATTTCTCTCGCCTTAGCAATCTTAAGCCACTCGGCGCGCTGCATCTGCCCCTTAAGCGCGGTACTCATGCTCACGTTTGCAAGCGAGCATAACATACGCTGAACCAACTGTTCTTTACTCATTTCCAAGGAGAATACCGCGCAGGACTTACCCGAAAGCGCGATATTTTCAACTAAATTCATAGCAAGCGAAGTTTTACCCATAGCGGGGCGGGCGGCGAGAATCATAAGGTCGCTGCCGTGAAAACCGTTAAGTAAATAGTCAAGCCCCCTGTACCCCGTTCTTATGCCGCGGAATTTAGAAGA
>CAMOVY010000061.1 GCA_946627905.1 uncultured Clostridia bacterium | reverse complement strand
TATATAATATACCACATTTTTACCTTTATGGCAAGCGTTTTATACCGAAAAAGCGTCTTTAATGTGATTTATTTTTCCGTTTTCTATCTCTATTACGTCAAACCTTACCGCGCTGTCCGAAATGCCACGGCTTACGATATACCCCTGCGCTATCCGCTCGTACTTTTTGCGTTTTCTATAGTCCACCGCTTCGCAAGGTGCGCCGAACGCGTCGCTCAATCTGGTTTTGACTTCCACAAAAACCGTGTACTCGCCGTCTCTCGCTATAATATCAATCTCTCCGAACGGGTTTTTGTAATTTTGTTCCAAAATATTAAAACCCTGCTTTTTAAGAAACTTCGCCGCGCTTTTTTCGCCTACTTTGCCCAAAAGTTTTTTATGAAAGTTTTTCTGTGCAAACTGCAAGGACCTATCTCCTTAATTTTTTCAATATGCGCCGCCGTGCCGTAGCCTTTGTGCTTATCGAACCCGTATTCGGGGAACTTTTCTGAAAGTTCCGTCATCAGGTTATCCCTGTAAACTTTGGCGACTATAGAAGCGCAACCTATCGTATAACTTTTAAAATCGCCCTTTACAATGTATTCCGTTTCAAACGGCAAACCTATATTAAGCCCGTCCGCCAGCACTATATCGGGTTTTATTTTAAGCCCGTTTACCGCGCCCGTCATACACTTTTTTACCGCCTGCAGAATATTTATTTGGTCTATTTCCTGCTCCGAAACGGCAAAAACCGAAAGCGCCACCGCCTTTTCACGTATAAGCGCGGCAAGGCTCTCTCGGCGGGCGGCGGATAACTTTTTACTGTCCGTTATTCCCGAAATTATATCGTCCGTCGGCATTATTACCGCCGCGCAGACGACAGGACCTGCAAGCGGACCTCTGCCCACTTCGTCCACGCCCGCGACGTATTTTTTGCCGAGTGCGTAATATTTTCTTTCGTATTCTAAATTATCCATAATTTAATAAGGTCTTTCAGTCGAGAAAGATTTTTCCTATCCTGCCCTTTCTGAAATCGTCTATTACCGCCGCGGCGCATCTTTCGTAATCGTAATCGCCGCCCCTAAGCAAAAATCCGCGCCGAACGCATACGGCGTTCATCATCTCAAGCGGTTCTCCCGTTTCTATACCGTAGCGCGCTTTTAAGAGTTCGGGATACTTTTCGCGTAATTCTTTTAAAAGTTCGAACGCAAGGTCGGAAAAGTCAATATTCGCGTCGTTCATACTGCCGATATAGGCAAGCCGCAGGGCGCTTTGCTGGTCGTCGAACGCGGGCGGCATAGTCCCCGGGGTATCTAAAAGTTCCAAATCGTGAAGGCGTACCCACTGTTTGCCGCGGGTAATGCCCGCTTTATTGCCCGTCTGCGTTTTTTTGCCGCCCGAAAGGGCGTTAATTATAGTGGACTTGCCCGTGTTGGGGATTCCCGCCACCATAACGCGCATGGGCTTAAAAATTCCCTTTTCTTTATTGCGCGCAAGTTTATCTTTAAAAAGCGTAAGCAGCGCGCCGTAAAGGGCGTCTACCGTGCGTTTATCCGTCGCACATACGGCAACCGCGGTTTTATTCTCTTCGCGGAACTTCTTTATTGCACTTAAAGCGTCTTTACTTTCTACTAAATCACACTTATTAAGTGCGTACAGAATTTTTTTGTCCTTAAACAGCCCGTCGAGTTTACGGTTAACAGAAGAAAAGGGCGCGCGCGCGTCCAGCACTATAATAACGCCGTCCACCGCCTTAAGGTTTTCTTCCATCATACGCGTGGCGGCGGTCATATGCCCCGGAAACCACTGTAAATGTTTCATTACTTATCCCCTTTCAATAAATCGGGGCGGTTTTCACGCGTGATTTTTTCCGCCTGCGCTTTTCGCCACTCGTCGATTTTTTCGTGATTGCCCGAAATTAAAACTTCGGGAACGGTAAGCCCCATAAACTCGCGCGGTTTAGTGTACTGCGGGTACTCCAAAAGCCCGCCGGTAAAACTTTCCTGTAACAGGGAATTACTGTTTATTACCCCGTCTACGTAGCGCAGCACGGCATCGGCAACAGCCATTGCGGGTATTTCACCGCCCGTTAACACGTAGTCGCCGATAGACAGTTCTTCGTCTATATAAAGGTCTATCACCCGCTGGTCAACGCCTTCGTAATGCCCGCATAACAGCAGAATTCTGTCAAGCGCGGCGTACTCTTTTACGATGGACTGATTAAACACCCTGCCCTTTGGCGAAAGATAAATGCGTTTTGCCTTATGTTCGGGGTCTACCGCTTCTATCGCCGAAGATATGGGCTGCGCCATCATAACCATACCTGCGCCGCCGCCGAAAGGCGTATCGTCGCACTTTTTGTGTTTGTCAAGAGTATAGTCGCGGATATCGGTTATAACTATTTCGGCTTTTCCGCCGCTTACTGCCCGCCCGATAATGCTTTCCTTAAGCGGCGCGAACATTTCGGGAAACAGCGTTAAAATATCAATTCTCATAAAGGCAAATCTCCCCGAAGCGTTTTTCTTTTACGGTAATTGTGCGCGCGGCTATATCCACGCTATAAAGCGCGTCTTTTAAAAACGGAAAGCGCACGGTTTTTCCGTCCGCGGTTTCGCCCACAAACACGTCCGTTTTAGCCGAAATAACGTCTTTAACGGTGCAAATTTCTTTGCCCGTTTCGGTAATAACCTTGCACCCGATAATATCCGCTATATAGTAGGAATTTTCATCTAACGGCTCTGCGTCTTCTCTTTTAACGCGCAGAAACTTACCGCGAAAGAGTTCCGCGGTATTTCTGTCGCAAATTTCCGATAAAGACAAATACACGGCGTCCGCCGCAATCTTCGTGCCGCTTACGCCGTAGTTTTTGCCGTCGATTATAACGTTTTTAAGTCTTTTAAACCGCGCGGAATCGTCGGTTAAAGGCATAACCTTCAACTCCCCGTGCACGCCGTGCGGTTTAACTATAAGACCGATTTTAAAAGTATCTTCCATAGAAATTGTCTCCGCGGCGCTGACAAAGTACCGTAGCGCTACGCGCGCGGAAAATTATTCCGCGTCTTTTTCTTTGATTTCTATATTGTACTTTTTGTTCTCTTTCAAAGAACCCGCTTTTACAAGCGTGCGAAGCGCTTTGGCTATTTTGCCCTGTCTGCCGATAACCTTGCCCATATCAGCGGCGTCTAACGTTATAGACACGTTAACGTTTCTGCCGTCGTCCTCCACGTCATAAACGATAGCGTCTTTATTTTCGGCAAAGGTTCCGACAACGAATTTAATAAGTTCTATCATAAGCCCTTACCCCTTTTACCCTTACTTTTTGGATTTACGAACTTTCGTTTTAGACGGGGAAAGTTTAGCGGGCTTTTCGATAACGCCTTCGTTTATAAGAAGGTTTTTAACGGTCGCGGTGGGCTGAACGCCTTTTTTAAGCCAATCAAGCGCCTTTTCCTTGTCGATAACGACTTCCGCGGGATTAGCGATGGGGTTATAATGCCCTACTTTATCCACGTAAGCGCCGTCGCGCGCGGTTCTGCTGTCCGTAATTACGATACGGTAGAAGGGTGATTTTTTGTCGCCCATTCTGGTTAATCTCATTTTTACTGCCATAATATATCTCCTTGTGCGTTAAAATTTAAACGCTTTATTATTTTTCATCTGTTTCATAAGTTGTTTGGTCTGCTCGAACTGCTTTAACACCCTGTTTACTTCCTGCACGCTCGTGCCGCTGCCCTTTGCTATGCGCTGCTTTCTGGAAGAGTTTATTATGTTCGGGTTCTGCCGCTCTTTTAAGGTCATAGACTGAATAACCGCTTTCATAGAAAGCATCTTCTTTTCGTCCACGTCTTCTTCGCGGATTTTGAATTTACCGCCGCCCATACCCATATTCGGCATCATAGACAGAATATCTTTTATCCCGCCCATCTTTTTCATGGTCTCAAACTGCGTAAGATAGTCGTCCAAAGTAAAGGAATTTTCCTTTATCTTTTTTTCCATCTTTTTGGCGTCCGCTTCGGTAATCGCTTCCTGCGCCTTTTCGATAAGGGTTAAAACGTCGCCCATACCCAAAATGCGGTTTGCCATACGGTCGGGATAGAAAGGTTCTAAATCGCCGAGTTTTTCGCCTACAGAACAGAATTTTATCGGTTTTCCCGTAATGGCTTTGGCGGAAAGCGTAGCGCCGCCGCGCGTGTCGCCGTCAAGTTTGGTAAGCACCAAGCCCGAAATTTCCAGACGGCGGTTAAAGGTGTCCGCAACGTCCACCGCGACTTGCCCCGTCATAGAATCTATAACCAAAAGGATTTCTGCGGGGTTTACTGCCGCCTTTATTTCTTCTAGTTCGCGCATAAGCGCGTCGTCTATCTGAAGTCTGCCCGCGGTATCGATTATAACCGTATCGAACCCGTAGGATTTAGCGTAAGCAACGCCTTCTTTGGCGATTTTAACGGGGTTTCCCTGCCCCTTTTCAAAAACGGTGCAGCCCGCCTTTTCGCCCACTACTTTAAGTTGGTTTATTGCCGCGGGGCGGTACACGTCGCAAGCCACTAAAAGCGGCTTTTTGCCCTGCTTTTTAAGCATAAACCCAAGTTTTCCGACCAGCGTGGTTTTGCCCGCGCCCTGAAGTCCCGCCATCATTATAACGGTCGGCGGATTATCTGCTACCGCAAGTTTTGCGTTGGTTGCGCCCATTAACGCAATCAGTTCTTCGTTGACGATTTTTATAACTTGTTCGGTCGGACTTAAACTCTTTAAAATCTCCTGACCTACGGCGCGTTCGGAAACTTTTGCCACAAAGTCCTTGACTACGCCGATATTGACGTCCGCCTCTAACAGCGCCACGCGCACTTCGCGCATAGCCGTTTTTATTTCAAGTTCGGTAAGCCTGCCCTTTTTGGTCAGTTTACTGAATATGTGATTAAGTTTTTCCGAAAGTCCTGAAAATAACCCCATTATCTACCTAAAATTTCGTTCAACTCGGTTTTTTCTTTATCCGAAAGAGTATCGGCAAATTCCGAAAGCGCGTCGTACTTTGCTTTAAGTCCTAAAACACTTTCATACTCCGCAAGTTTTTCTTTTATCTTTTTTATGCCGTCGAAAGCGCTTTGCCTGCTTGCCCCCGTTTCCACAGCCATTTCGGCAAAAGACATATCAAGCGAGTAGCGCATAGAAAACAGTTCCCTTTGATATTCGGTCAAAAGTCCTTTATAAATATCGAACAGTTGCACGAAATAAATATCGTTTTCCATACGCGCACCCCTTATCACCCTTACGTGATGAGATTGCTTCGCTTACGCTCGCAATGACAATAAGCGTTGTCTTTGCGAGACCGCGTAGCGGTCGCGGCAATCTCTTTTATCCTATGTAAACCGTTTTTGCTTTACATACGGATATTTTACACTAAAAAATATCGCCTGTCAAGCATTTTTACCTAACATATAATTTTAAATGTTTACGCCCGCGTGAATTTTCACGCGGGCGTAAACGGGTGTTTTGACGAAAACTAACCTTCCGATAGGCATATTTATATTATATTCTTACAGTTGTAAGAAGTCAAGTATTTTTCTTACAAATGTGAGAATATAAAATTATGGAAAATATTTTCAAAGAAAAATTAAAGATTTTAAGAAAAGAAAAAAGAGTAGGACAAGTTGAACTTGCAAAAGAACTCGGCGTCAGTAAAGGAACTATAAGCCTATGGGAAAACGGTTTACGTGAACCTACTATGTCAAGTCTTATTCGTATTGCTAAATATTTTGATGTGAGCGTTGATTTTCTTATCGGAACAACGGAAGATTAAACCCCCTTTGAAACCAAAGGGGGTGTTGTTGTAATTTATACCTTTAAAGAGTTTTCGGAATTAGGGGATTTTTAAGGAGGAAGAACGGATTCGAAAAACAGTTCTTCCACCTTAAAACAGTGCTTCTATAAATTCTTTTGCGTCAAAATCTTCTATATCGTCGATTTTTTCACCCGTGCCGACAAAACAAACGGGCACTTCTAACTCGTAGGAAAGTGAAATTATAAACCCGCCCTTTGCCGTACCGTCAAGCTTCGTTAAAATTATACCGTCGATACCGACTGCCTGATTAAACGTTTCTACTTGGTTGTACGCGTTCTGCCCCGTCGTCGCGTCAAGCACTATAAGTTTTATAATCTTCGCGTCAGGATATTCCCGCTTTAGCACCCTGTCCATCTTTTTAAGTTCTTCCATCAGGTTGGCTTTAACGTGCAATCTGCCCGCCGTGTCTATAATAAGCACGTCGGTTTTTTTGGCTTTGGCGCTGGATACCGCGTCGAAAACCACGGCGGAAGCGTCCGCCCCTTCGTCGCTCTTTATTATCCTGACCTTTGCCCTGTCCGCCCACACCGAAAGTTGGTCTACCGCGGCGGCGCGGAAAGTGTCCGCAGCGGCAATAGATACCGACTTGCCTTCTTTAATGAATTTGTTGGCAAGTTTGCCTATCGTAGTGGTTTTACCGACGCCGTTTACGCCCACTACCATAATGGCGACGGGCGGTGTAAACTCAATCGGCTCGGCATAGTCCAGCGTTTCAAACAGTTCCTTTTTTAAAAGGTCTATAACGTAGTCTTTATCGCGGCATTTTTCTTTTATGGCGGTTTCGCGTATTTCGTCCACGATTTCCATAGCGGTCTTTACCGACACGTCGGAAGAAATAAGTAT
>CAMOVY010000060.1 GCA_946627905.1 uncultured Clostridia bacterium | reverse complement strand
TGTACGCCTGGAAGTAACATAACATTGTAACTAATTTTACCCAAGTAAACGCTATTATCGCAAACAGCACCGACGTGAATTCAAACGCGGTATTCGACGCAAATTCCGACATTTCAAAAAGTTCAAGTTCGGAAATCATCTGGTCGCCGACCGTTCCCAAAGCGTCCATTATAAGATATATAATCGGTATAAGTATGGCGATAAGACTTTTCGTATATTTGAAATTCGATTTATCCTGCCGCATAAGTTTTGCATTATCGTCTTCACGATATTCGACGATACCCAGCATAATTATACCGAAAGTTATAAGAATAACGCCAACGCTTGTCCATACGTCTAATTTAGCCCAGCCGACAATAACGCAGATTAACAAAGCAAGCGAACCCGAAGAGTTGCATATGGGCGAAGATACCGAAAGTTCGATATACCTTAGCCCCGCATAGCCTATCACCATAGCCGCAAGGTATATCGCCGCAACGGGCAAATACCGCACGAAGTCCATAGGCTTAAAGTCTGTGTATATAAGCGTGCGCCACCACTCCGTATCGGCGTCTTCTTCAAGCGGGGGGATAAACGCGCTTGCTATCAGGCAAATTACCGCGTGCAGCCCCATTATTACGCCAACCGCGAAAATAACTTTCCAGTGGCTGTTTTTGTCTTTTTGAGCAGTACCGAGCTTTGAAAATAAATCCGAACCGCTCCAGCTAAGCAGTGCAATAGATGCGAATATAAAATACATAATCTGAAATTTCCTTTTTTAATTTTTTGTCATTACGAGAGCTTATGGCAACGACGGACAAACGAAGTAATCTAACATATAATTGAGATTGCCACGCCTGCGGCTCGCAATGACGTTAACGTCCGTTAGGCTTTGAAATTAAAAAACGGAAATATCAGTCGTACCCACGAAGGTCAACCCGCTTTACGTGCGGACGGATAACGTCCGCAAACTCTTTAGCAGTTTCCATAGGCACGGGGGAAAGGTCTTGCGAAATACAATTATCGCCGCTTTTGAACTTTTGCATAAAGTACTTGTCCGCGCCCTTTATCCACTCGGCTATACGTTTTATGTTGTCCGCCTTGTGGTATTCCTCAATAAGAGTGGTGCGGAATTCGTATTTAACTTTGCCCGAAAGTAAAAATTCTACCGTTTTTTCAACTTTAGAAGTGTCAAAAGTCTTAAACCCTATAATTTCTGCGTAATTTTCTTTGTCGTTTTTAATATCCACGGCAAAATAATCCGCAAGCCCTTCTTTAACAAGCAGTTTTACCATTTCGGGATTAGTGCCGTTGGTGTCAACTTTGACCGAGTATCCGATATCTTTAACTTTCTTTATAAATTCGGGTAAATCGGGGTTAAGCGTCGGTTCGCCGCCCGTTATGCAAAGCCCTTCTAAAATACCTTTGCGCTTTTTTAAGTAGTCTAAAACTTCGCTTTCCCGTATAGGGGGTATAGCACTGTAGTCTAATACCAGCGCGGAGTTATGACAGAACCCGCACCTAAAATTGCATTTTGCGGTAAACACCGTCGCCGCCACAAACCCGTCGTAATCTACGAGCGACAATTTTTCCAGACCGAAAATATCCATAAAAAAAGTATATACTTAATGCTGTGTATTTGTCAATTATTTTGAATTGTGATAAAATATCAGATAATAAAACATAATACAAATAAGGGAATTTTATGAAAGCGGTAATTCAAAGGGTGTTGTCGGCGACGTTAAAAGTGGACGGCAAATCCGTTTCCGAGATAGGTAAGGGGCTTGTGGTGTTTTTAGGCGTAGGAAAAGGCGATACGGAAAAAGACGGCGACTTTTTTATCAAAAAACTGCCCGCTTTGCGTATTTTTGAAGACGAAAACGGCAAAATCAACCGTTCTGTTATGGACGAAAAAGGGGAAATATTACTCGTTTCGCAGTTTACGCTGTTTGCCGATACTTCGCACGGCAACCGCCCGTCTTTTTTAGACGCGGAAAGCCCCGAAAAGGCGGACGAACTCTATAAATACGTAGGTTCGGGACTTTGTAAGACTGTTCCCGTAAAGTACGGGGTGTTCGGCGCGGATATGAAGATAGAACAGGTAAACGACGGACCGTTTACCGTCATGATGCAAAGCAGATAATTATTTTCAGGATAATATTTAATAGTACGCCGCGGGCTTTTGCCCGCGGCGTACCGATTTATATATGAATTTTTACTTTGCCGATTGTTCTTTGTATTTTATAAGCGCAAGCGCAAGTTGGTCTGGACAAGACGTTCCCGCACGGCATTGTACGCCTTTCAAAAGAGAAATAACTTCGTCTATATTTCTGCCTTCGACGAGTTTTGCTATTCCTTGCGTGTTCCCGGGGCAGCCCCCGATAAATTTAACGCTTGTAAGCGTGTTATCGTCTTTAACTTCGAATTCTATATGGTGGGCACAAGTCCCGCGGGTTGTATAAACGCTCATATGTACCTTTAATCTACTAAAGTTTCGTAAATGCTTCTGTAAGCTTCTGCCGCTTTTTCGCCCCACTTTTTGTATACGTCTTTGGCTATCTGGCGGTTGGGGACGACGAGTTTGAGTTCTAAAACGGGTTGGACGGGTTCTATAATCTTGAGATAGACGGTGTACGTGCCGTCTTTATTCATAAAGTAGTCGGCAACGCACTCCTGCTTTCTGCGGTAGCGGCTCTTGTTGTTTTTGATAAAAATGGAAATTTCTTCTCTCGTCGAAGCGGGGATGTTTATAAAAAAGTTGGCAAGACAAATTCTGCCGTCGGTGGTGATGGTGTAAAGCGGTTCGTCGCTGTCGCCTATATTATAAATCCACCCGCACTCTAAAAGTTGCTTTAATATGGGCTGGCAATCCATATATGCAAGCCAGTTGTTCGACGAACAGCACATATCGAGAATAGTGTTTTCCGATAGCGGTACTTCCATTTTGTCGAAAACGAACAAAAGTATTAATTTGTTGAGAGAGGAGTCCCCTTTGACTTGCATTTTTTTATCCTTAGAGTGTTTTTTAAGCCAAAACTGTCTAATGTAAACTTTATTATATCATAAAAATTACGTTTGTAAAGGACTTTGATATAAATTTTATCAATTAACCGTAAAAAAAGTCTATATAATTTGAAAAATAGTCAAATATATGTTATAATTATGCGGATAAATCTTTAAGGGGCGCTATATGGATAAAAAAGAAGAACTTTCGGTTTTTTTGGCCAAAGCCGACGAACTTATCGAAAGCAAATACATTATCGCGGATATAAAGATAGTGGGGCTTTTAAAAGCGATAGCCGCTTCGGACACACTCGTCGCCATTTTTAAAAACTGTATGACGGGTTTCGATTATGCGGCTGCGCAGAAAAAGTATCTCGTCAAAAGCAAGTATCTTGCGGAAGGCAAAGGGGAATTCGTGTTGCCGCCTACATCGCGCGAACTTTTGGCGTTTATCTTCAGCGTGCTTGTGGATATCGACGCAAAACGCATAGATTTCGCACAGTTTATCAACAAGTATTTTTACGAAGACGGCAGTTTTTCCGCGGGATATACGGCTTTTCTCAATTCTATGATAAAGCCCTTTAAAAATTCGGTTAAAATGCTTATGGAAAGCGTTATAGACGGCAAACTGCAAGACCCCGTGGAAGCGTTTACCGAAGAAGAAGAGCGTAAAAGGCGGCAGGATATGTTAAGCGCCGAAGAAAAGAGAAAGGAAAAAGAACTTTCCGAAAAAGCGTATGGCGAAAGCGTTAAGGTTATACGTGCGCTGCTGCTTAAAGATAAGACCAAGGTGAAAAAATCGCGCCTTAAAGCCGAAACCAAAGAAGAGTTGATTTTAATAATAGATATGTTTGCAAACGCCCTTATTTCCGGCGATAAAGACGGCGTTATTTACGCCTTTTTGGCATACAAGTACGCGGTTAAATCCAAAAAACTTATGTTTTGCGGGCGCTTAAAGAAAGTCAAAAAATACTTAAAGGACGTACTAAATGGACTTTGAGGAAAAAACGCTTGAAAAAAACGTTATATACAACGGGCGTATTCTTAACTTACGTAAAGACAAGGTGTCTCTTCCCGACGGAAACACGGGCGTAAGGGAAATAGTAGAGCATAGCGGCGGCAGCGCGATTTTATGCGAGAAAGACGGTAAAATTCTGATGGTAAAACAGTTCCGCTACGCTTATAAAGAAGAGATTTGGGAAATACCCGCGGGCAAGGTAAACGCGGGCGAAAATCCGATTGATACCGCTTTCCGCGAACTCGAAGAAGAAGGCGGAATAAAAGCGGAAAAGATGGAACTTTTATTCAGCGTGTACCCGTCGCCGGGGTATACTTCCGAAATAATACGCATTTACAGGGCTACGGGGCTTACCGAAAGCGCCACGCATCTCGACGAAGACGAGTTTTTAAGCGCGGAGTGGATAGAAAAACCGCGTTTAAAAAAGATGATAGAAAGCGGGGAAATAAAGGATTCGAAAACGCTTATAGCGCTGCTTTTTGCGCTTCGTAGGCGGAACGGTTGACAGGGGAAAAGGTTGAAGAACTGAAAGGTACGGGTTTTAGACGGTGAAAAGGACTGACGTAAGGAACGTTGCGATTATTGCGCACGTCGACCATGGCAAAACTACGCTTGTAAACGAAATGCTAAAGCAAGGCGGCGTATTCCGCGCAAATCAGGAAGTCGCGGACAGGGTAATGGATTCGGGCGACCTTGAGCGGGAGCGCGGCATTACGATACTTGCAAAAAACACTTCGGTATTCTACGAAGGAGTTAAAATCAATATAGTCGACACCCCCGGGCACGCGGACTTCGGCGGCGAAGTGGAGCGTGTTTTAAAAATGGTAAACGGCGTTTTAGTGCTTGTCGACGCGTGCGAAGGTCCTATGCCGCAGACGCGTTTCGTTATGCAAAAGGCGCTGGAACTCAACCATAAACTGATAATCGTGGTAAATAAAATCGACCGTCCGGACGCGCGGCTTTCGGAAGTGCAGGACGAGATATTAGAACTCTTATTCGATTTGAACGCCACCGACGACCAGATAGACAGCCCCATAATCTTTTGTTCGGGGCGCGCGGGTACGGCGTCTTTGGACTGCAATAAACAGGGCACGGACTTAAAGCCCTTGTTTGATGCAATAATAAATCATTTCGAGCCGCAGGAAGTGGACGAAGACGGACCGCTACAGATGCTTGTATCGTCCATCGACTACAACGAGTACGTGGGAAGAATAGGCATCGGCAGGATAGAGCGCGGCAAAGCCTTTATAAATCAGGAAGTGGAAACTTGCAATTATAACGTAAAAGGTAAAGAGTTGCGCGGCAAACTAGTAAGTATTTTTCAAATAGAAGGGTTAGAGCGCGTGGCGGTTGAAAGCGCCAAAGCGGGCGATATAGTCTGCGTAAGCGGTATAGAAAACATTTCGATAGGCGATACCATTTGTACTCCGAGTGCCGTAGAACCCGTGCCGTTCGTAAAGATTTCAGAACCTACCGTAGAAATGACTTTTTCGGTAAACGACAGCCCGTTTGCGGGTAAAGAAGGTAAATTTGTTACGACACGGCATCTGCGCGACAGGCTGTTCCGCGAAATGCTTAAAGACGTGTCGCTTCGCGTTGAAGAAACCGACTCCGCAGACTCTTACCGCGTGTGCGGCAGGGGCGAAATGCATCTTTCTATTTTAATAGAAACTATGCGTAGGGCAGGCTACGAATTTCAGGTGGGCGCGCCTAAAGTTATGTATAAGCAAGAAAACGGCGTGCTATTAGAACCTATGGAGCGGCTGGTCGTTGACGTTCCCGAAGATAAAACGGGCGCGGTATTTTCGAGTATGGGCGTTCGTCGCGGCGAACTTTTACAGATGGAAAATATCGGCAGCCGTATACGCCTCGAATTCAAAGTGCCGGCGCGCGGACTTTTCGGGTACAAAAGTCAGTTTTTGACCGAAACGCGCGGCGAAGGCGTGTTTAACACCATTTTTTACGGCTACGAAGAGTATAAGGGCGAAATAGAGCGCCGCACTACGGGCTCTCTCGTTGCGTTCGAAACGGGCGAAGCGGTAACTTACGGGCTTTTCAACGCGCAGGGTCGCGGGCAGTTATTTATAGGCGCAGGCGTGCAGGTGTACGAAGGTATGGTCGTGGGCGTTTCGCCGAAAAACGAAGATATTTCCGTTAACGTGTGTAAGAAAAAACACTTGACGAACACCCGCGCTTCGGGTTCGGACGACGCGCTACGTCTTGAAACACCCAAAATTATGAGTTTAGAAGAAGCGATGGAGTTTATCGGCGACGACGAACTTTTGGAAATCACACCCAAAAATATAAGGATAAGAAAGAAGACCTTGGATACCGAAACGCGGCTTAAAAGAAAGGCGCGGGGGTTAGAGTAAAAAGGATTATAAATTAAAAGCAATAAAAAAGTCTTTCCACTTTCATTGCGCGTGGGAAGACTTTTTTATATTTCAGCGTAATATTATTTGCAGCCGCCGCCGAAAAGGTTGCCGAAGCCGTTGCCGTTTTTATTGCAGCAGAAGCATACGAGTAAAAGGGCTATCGGCAGACAGTAGCAACTGTTGAAGATTCCGTTAAGACAACCGTTTTTTGCGAGAAGAATTATCAATAATATGATAAGAATCCACAAGCAGCAGTTATTTCCGAAAAAATCGAAGCATCCGTTCATAATTTACCTCCAAAGTAAACGCATATTCCGCCTATGTATATTTTTTTGTGGCGGTAGTTTCTATTATCAATATACTGTTTAGACTTAAAAAAATGTGCTATTCTGCTTTATTTTGTTTGCACTATCCGTTGAAATTGTGCTAAAATATT
>CAMOVY010000059.1 GCA_946627905.1 uncultured Clostridia bacterium | reverse complement strand
TGGCACATAGAACACTCGTAATTTATATGCCCATCCGCGCAAGTCGCCGCTACTTTTTCTGTAATTTTCCAATCGTGTGCAATTATAGGTATTATATAAGTTTCTTTTTGATTACATTTGGTACAATATCTATACTTTTCACCTATATGTTCGCAAGTAGCGTTTTCATTTACGAAATATTCAGACCAATCGTGAACGCACTCTATATTTATCCTTTGTAAATTTTTCCACTCGGTTTCGCTTTCGTCGGTATATTTCCATTGAATATAGCCGATTTCATTATTAACCCTTATTTCGGGAATTTTGCCGTCCGTCCCGTTATCCCCTTTGGCTTTAACGCCTAATCCCGTCCAAGTCGCGCCTTTATCGTAAGAAACTTCCCACTCATTAGTGTCTGAATTTACACGCAGTTGTGGTGTTGTACCATCCGCACCTTTGCCGCCGTTTTCACCGTTTTTGCCGTTCTTTACGGTAAAAGTCGTCGTTTCGCTGTTGCTGTATGTTATAGTATAAGTATCAATAAGTCCGTCGGTAGAAGTTTTTTCTATCTTTACTATGCTTACCCCGTCTTTTCCGTTCTTACCGTCAATCCCGTTTATTCCGTCTTTACCGTCCTTTCCGTTTTCACCCTTTATGCTTTTAATCCACTCTTCATAGGATAGCGGTGTTTCGCCGTTTTCTTCCGCGTAAGCGGTATACATATTATACACGCCGACAATGTCAGGATTGCGGGTGTCGGCAGCAGTATTCCCGCTATTCTCACACGCGACAAAGCCTATCGCGCAAAGCACGCAAACCAAACTTAACGCTAAAATCGTCAAAAATTTTCTCATAAAATTCTCCGTTTTATAAATTTTTACTTTAATATATCATACTTGGGGAATATATGTCAACACAAATGGGGCATAAATAGTATACAAATGTATAGTAAAATAATCTATAAAGGGGGTATGGTATGATTGACGTGTTAGAAAGAATTAACGAATTAAGACGTGAACGCGGTTGGACGATTTATAAACTTGCGGAAGAAGCAATGGTCGCACAATCTACTATGTCAAATATGTTTACACGAAAGACGCTGCCAAGCCTTTATACTTTAAGCCAGATTTGCGAAGCGTTTAATATCACTATGTCGGAATTTTTTAACGACAATATAGCCGTGGACGAAGAAACGCGGCTGCTGGCGAGTTTCAGAAAGTTAGACGAAAAAGACCGAAAGACGGTGCTTGCCCTATCGGAATACTTACGAAAGGTCGCGGAACAAAGCAAAATCAATCAATAAAAAAGCAGATTGCAAACCAACAGCAACCTGCTTTTTTTATTTTAAATTTTTCCGTACAAATTACAAGCGAATTATTTAATAATCCGCAAGGTCGGAATCGAATTTCGTCTTATGCACAGTACCTTTCGGGTGATGCGGCGGGGCGTAAACCGAATACAGTTTTAAGGGAACATTTCCGTCGTTTATTATATTGTGCCAAGTTCCCGCGGGGATAAATATCACGTAATCGGAATTGACGTTGCCCATAAACTTTACGCCCTGTTTGGTCGCGCCCGAATATACCGAAGCCACGCCGTATTCCACGCCTATCATCTGGTCGTTTTCGTTATGTAGTTCTAAACCCACTTCGCCGCCGACGGGTATAGACATTACGGTAAGTTGCAAGTATTCGCCCGTCCATATCTCTTTGCGGTAAAATCTGTTCGAACGCGCAACGTTATTTAAATTCAGCAAAGTCGGTTTATCGCCCGAATTTATAATTTTTTGTTCTTCCATAAAACACTCCTTACTTTACATAGTTTGTTGTATTTTATGAAAGGCGGAAATATTGTGCTACCGCTTTACATTTTCAAAAGTTCTTGTAAGGAGTTTAATTTTTCTTCCGTTTTGTTCTTTATGTAAAAATCAAGTAAACGCAAAGCGAAAGAATTTTCTTCTTCAACGGTCGGCGCGCCCTGTTCTATCTTTTTAAGTGCGGCGTAAGTAGCAAAGTTTATCTCTCTACCTTCGCCGTTAAAACAGTTTTCGCATAAGAACCCGCCAGAAAACGCGTCGAAAAACGCCCTGCCGTCTATTTCCGTGCCGCAGATAAAACAACCGTCAATATTCAGCGCGTAGCCTATAATTTTAAGGGCGTTAAGTAAAAACGCGCAAAGCGTTCTTTTGGGCAAGTTTTCGCCGTAAGCAATCTCTTTTAAGCCGTCTATCGCCGTAAAAAACAGGTGCGGCGAAGTTATCTCTTCTTTGGCAAACTTACGGATAAACTCCAAAACCGTACCCGCCGCGAAAAATTTAGTGATATCTTCCCGTACGGGATAAAAACTGTCGTTTAAACTTGCGCCGATTACCGTTCTTTTGCCCGCGCGTTCGGAAAACAGAAATTCCGCAAAACAAAAGGGCTCGGACGCGAATTTCAGTTTCGCTCCCGCCCTTTTAACGCCTTTTAAACTCGCCGACAGAGTGCCTTTTTCAAGGGTGAAAATTTTTACTATTCTGTCGTTTTCGCCGTAGTCCGTTTTGGATAAAACGAGACCGGTAAGTTTTTCTTCCATTTTTTTATTTTTTTATCAGATTTTTATATAGCATATAGTAGGAAATATTGCCCGTTTTTTCAAACATTTTCCACGCGGAATCGGCGGGGCTACTGAAATCGAAGTCGTTTTTTCTCATAAAAAGAGTATGAGAAACTACCGTAAAATTATTCCTAATCGCTTTCGCCGTAGCCGTGCTCTTTTATCAGCGACGCGCTGTTGCGCCAGTCTTCTTTAACTTTAACGTAGGTGGTCAAAAACACCTTGCGCCCCAAAAACTTTTCCATATCTTGGCGGGCAAACGACGAAATTTCTTTTATTTTAGAACCCTGTTTGCCTATAAGTATGGCTTTATGCGCCGCCCTTTCGCAGATAATGTCAAGGCTAATATCGTAGCGCGAACCGTCTTCGCTTAAAGCGAATTTATTTACCGTTATCGCCACGCCGTGCGGAATTTCTTTATCCGTTTTAAGCAAAATCTTTTCCCGCAGTATTTCCGACACCATAAACTTTTCCGAACGGTCGGAAATTATGTCCTGCTCGAACAGTTTTTCGCCGTCGGGCAAGCGGTTTAATATTACTTTAATAAGTTCTTTTACGTTTTTGCCTTTCCTTGCGGAAACGGGCACGGTTTCGGTAATTTCGCCTATTTCCTTAAGACAGGAAATAAGCAAAGTTTCGGGCATAATGTCAATCTTTGTCAGCACCGCGATAACGGGAATTTTACCGCCCGCGTACTTAATTAACAGGTTCTTGTCCTTTTCCGAAACACCCGTGTGGCAATCAATGACGAAAAGTATAAGGTCAACGTCTTTCGCACTGTCTTCCGCCGTCTTTTGCATAACCGAATTCAAAAGGTTGTCCGCGCGGTAAAGCCCCGGCGTATCGACGAATACTATCTGACAGTCTTCCCGCGTTAAAACGCCGAGTATACGGTCTCTCGTGGTCTGTGGTTTTGGCGAAACTATAGACACCTTTTCGCCGACTATTACGTTAATAAGCGTGGACTTGCCTGCGTTGGCGCGACCTATTACGGCTACCGTTCCGCTTTTCACTCGTCCACCCCTAAAATTTTAAGCACTTCTTTTTCCTTGTCGCGCATTTCGCGCTTATCTTCGGGCGTCATATGGTCGTAGCCCAAAAGATGCAAAAGCCCGTGGATTATCAAATAGTTGCGTTCCCTTACCGTGCTGTGTCCGAATTCTTTTGCCTGCACGCTTATTCTTTCGTCGCAAAGCACGATAGAACCTATAAATATATACCGCCCGTCCATTTCCGTTTTGCAGATTTCAGGCGTCAATACTTTGCCCTTTATATTGTCCATACTCGGAAAGGACAGCACGTCCGTCGCTTTGTCTATGCCGCGTTCAACGTAATTAAGGTAGCGCATATCCGCTTCCGTGTCGAACACCACTTCGGCTTTTAAGTTGGCTTTCTGCCCCGCTACCTGATACACCGCTTTCGCCACGCGATTTACTTTTATTCGCCTGTCAAGACACTCTATAACAAGTTTGCCCATATTTTTATCCTTTTCGGTAATTTTTGAATTTTAATGCTCGTCTTTTGCGTGTTCTTCGTCGAAGTCGATACCTTCTAAACTCACTTTCGGGTATTTGATTCTGTCGTGATACACGCCAGACAAACTGTTTACGATTGTTTGTATTATTATGTTTATTTCCTTTAAGGTAAGTTCGCACTCGTCGAACTGCCCTAACTGCATCCTTTCGGACACTATCTTTTTGACCGCGTTGGAAACGGTTTCTCTCGTACGGGTTTTAAGGCTTCTTGCCGCCGCTTCCGCGCCGTCCGCTACCATTATTATAGCCGCTATCTTGCTCTGCGGTTTAGGCCCTGCATAGCAGTAATTAGTAAGCGACACTTCGCCGTCGGTGAACTTTTTAGCCTTGTCGTAGAAGAAGAGCATAGGCATAGTGCCGTGATGCTGTAAACATATATCCGCTATCTCCTGCGGCAATCTGTTTTTAAGCGCGAAAGCGTACCCGTCCTGCGTGTGCGAACGGATTATGTTCGCAGAAAGTTCGGGCGTCAAATCGTTATGCGGGTTTACGCCGTCCGCCTGATTTTCCTTAAAAAACTCGGGGCGGCGGAGTTTGCCGACGTCGTGATAATACGCGCAGGTTCTTGCAAGCAACGCGTCTTCGCCGATAGCCGTAGCGCACGCTTCGGCAATATTAGAAACGATTATGGAGTGGTTGAACGTGCCGGGCGCTTGCGTTATAAGTTTACGTATAAGTTTGGCTTTATGGTCGGTAAGTTCGGACAACTTAAAGCAGGTAATCTTTTTAAATAGCCCTTCGAACACGGGCAGAAGAATTATGAACGCCGCGGCGGAAAAAGGACCGGACAGCGCGCCGGACAATAAATTCATACCGACGTTGCCGCCGCCGAAGTCCACCATCGGCAGAATTATACATATCAAAGACGGCAGGGAGATAAGAAAACTCACCATAATTATTTTAAGTCTCGAATACAGCCCTTTCATACAGTACACCGCGATTATGCCCGAAAACAGCCCCACCGCGAAGAAAAACACTATCGAAAAGGAAGAGAACGACGCAAGCGTGCCCGAAAACGCGTCGAACACGAACATTATGACCGAGAACACAAAGGTAGAAAAGATTGCCGTTCCGCTGCCTGTTAAAAACAGCGTAAGCACGGCGACGAGCGCCAAAGGTCTTACGTACGGGTTTATGAAAGTCCCGCTGATAAAACAAATCACCGCGCCCGCTTCCCATATGAGAAAAAGCATTTGCGAATTAGACGCTTTACGCAGAAAGTCCCTGTCTTCGAACAGAAAATACACGGCGGTTATGGCGAGAATTAAAGAAATGATTACCGCAAAATCAACTACCGCGCTGCTCGTAAGCACGCTGTACGCGTCCACGTCCGCGGAAGCGGCGTTAAGTAAACACACCCCCGCAAACAACAGCGTAAACAATACGGCGTTTAATATATAAACCGTTATAACCAGCGCCAAGTCCTTTTTGGACCACGCTTGAAGTTTTAAAGACTTTCCTTTTATTGCCATAAATTTTCTCCGCTTATCCGTAGAATATCCTTCTGTAAAAAATTTTAACCGAGTATCCGTAGTTGCCGCTAGACAGTGCGGTTTTTTTCACCGTCAAATCCAGAATTTCCCCGTCGCCGAACGCCGCGCGGGCAAAAATTTCCGCCGCTATCTCGTCGTTATCTTTTTCCGAAACGTAATTATAACCGAATTCCGCTTTGACGGAAACGGTTGCAATCACGCCCGTTTTTACTTCCGTTTCCTTTATCACGGCAAAACCGCCGACCACCGCTTCGCCACAGGCTACCCTGTCGCCCGCTTTTTTAAGCGCCGTGCCGCGGTAAACCTTTATATATTCTATCTCGCCGTCCACGCTGGACACAAGGCTGTCTTTATCGCCGCCAAGCGTCTTCACGGGGTCTGGCGACAACACGAGAGTTATTTTAAGGCGGTTGCCTGACTTTGCGCACTCCGCAAACGACATCTTATCCGAAGCCGAAAGTATGCCGTCTGAAAGTTCCGCAAGATTAAGTTCGGAAAACCGCGCAAACGGCTTTACCCCGCGAGAATTAAGGTATTCGTCTACTTCGCGCGAATACACGCTTCCGCTACCGTAATAATCGACGGAATATATAAAATCGTCTGAAAAAGCCGCTATCGCAACGAACAGAAGCGCGCCTATAAAAAGACCTGCGTTCCGTAAAATTTTCAACAAAAAACGATGCCGACCTTTTTCGCCGACTTTTTTTATATTGTAGCACATTTCCCGTGTAATTGCAAAAAATTTTTCGTTATCGGCAAAACTTACGGAGATTACTGCGTTTTTATTGTCGGTTTTGACAAAATCTTTTATAATCACGCCCTTATTTTTCAGAATATTGACGAAATTGTCCGAATTTACACCCGAAATTTTATAAACGTTATATAATTCTAAATTTTTTCTACCGATTTTATTTTTCCGCAAACCGCCAAATCCCCCGCGCAATATTTTTTGACGAACAACCCTTCGCCCGTTATTTTTATTTCGCCCTTTTTAAGGTACAGTTCTATCTTTTCCTGCGAATAACTTTTAATCGCCTTTACCCCTTCTATATACGCCGCGCCGTCGCCGAACAGCATAACACGGAACGCGGGTGCGGCGTTTTCCCCGCCGAACACGCTTAAAATCTCGTCTATAAAACTCATCGACTGAAAATTCCTTATATAATTATCTCTTACAATTTTATGCCGCAATATCGGTTAAAAATAACCGTTTAAAATTCTCCCGCCCGCGGCAAGCCGCGGGCGGGAGGAACTTTAGCGTAAATTAAAAAACCTTAACCTTTTACTTTTCGCTTTTATAATAG
>CAMOVY010000058.1 GCA_946627905.1 uncultured Clostridia bacterium | reverse complement strand
AAATGCATAGGGATCCCTATCGACTCAAAGAAATTATAGAAAGCGTCTATCACTTTACCCGCCATTTCCATATCGGAAAGAGTTTTGTCAAACCCGAAAAGCAACGTGCCGAGAGTAGTAAAGCGTTCGACCGTTTTTTCGGAAAGAATCTCTTTCATCCAGCGTGGCGTAATAATCGCAAGCCCTGCGCCGTGAGTAATATCGAAATACGCAGATAAAGCGTGTTCGATAGAGTGCATCGGCCAGCCCGAATACCCCGCGCCGTTCGCCATAATGCCGTTGCAAGCCAAAGTGCAAATATACATAAGTTCGCTACGTGCCACATAATCGTCAGGCTTATCCAAAGCGACTTTAACGTTCGCCATCAAAGACTTTAATGCGGAAATCATAACCCCGTCGTTAAACTGCGAATTAGGTGTCGCAAAAAACTGCTCTAAAACGTGATTCGTTGCGTCCGCCGTCCCGCACGCCGTCTGCCACTTGCTTACGCTATAAGTGTATTCAGGATCTAAAAAGGACACGGCGGGAAACATAAGTTCGTCCAAATACCCCCGTTTGTCGTTTATCGCCGTGTTGGAGATAACGCAGCCCATATCGTATTCGCTACCCGTCGCCGCAAGCGTGATTATATCGACGATAGGGATACTTTCCTTTGCCTTGACTTTGCCCGAAATCAAATCCCAACCTTCGCCGTCATATTTTGCGCAAACGGAAATCGCCTTACTACAATCCAAAACCGAACCTCCACCGACCGCCAAAATTACGTCGATATTATTTTCTTTGCAAAGTTTTGCGCCCGCAATAACCGACGGGTCGTATTTAGGGTTAGGCTCTATACCCGACAGTTCGACTATATTAAAACCTTTAAGAAAGCTTTTCACTTTATCGTAAAGCCCCATTTTCTTTATCGAGCCGCCGCCGTAAGTTAAAAGCACGTTTTTGCCGAAACCCGCTATCACTTCGGGCAAATCTTTAATAACGCCTTTGCCGAAAATAAGTTTCGTCGGCGTGCTATAAGTAAAATTGTCAATCATTTTATTTCTCCCTTTATCAATTTTTTTAATTCGGTTTTGAGTTTTGATAAATCGCTACAAGTAAGTAGCGGGATAAGTCCGTTTATCTCTTCTATACTTTTATCCCACCATTTGAATTTTAAAAGCAATTCGGTAAGTTCGCTATCAAACCGCTGTTTTTTAACGGTAGCGGGGTTGCCGACTGCGACAGAATACGGCGGAATATCTTTCGCCACGACGCTGTTTGCCCCTATTATCGCACCGTCGCCGATATGAACGCCGGGCAGTATCGTAACGTTTTGCCCTATCCAAACGTCGTTGCCGACGACCGTGTCGCCCTTACTTGTCAAATCTTCGATATTCGGTTTCTGCTCCCAACCTTCAAAAATATAAAACGGAAAAGTGGTAGCGGCGGTGAGCTTATGGTTTGCGCCGTTCATAATAAACTCTACGTTATTCCCTATCTGACAAAACTTGCCTATAATTAGTTTATCGCCGATAAAGTCGTAATGGTGGGTAACGTGGCTTTCAAAATCTTCGCCTGCAAAATACGAAAAGTCCCCGACGACAATATTTTTGTTTTTTACCGTCGGTTTTATATACGTTACTTTATCACTGTTAAGGCAAGAACACGCCTTTTCGGGATTCGGAATAACGTCCATTTATTTCTCCTTTTTTTATTCTATTTACTTATAATCTCCAAACTCTTTTCTATAAGCGAAAAAACTTGTTCGTCGGAAAGGGTGTCGTCTAAAACGACGCTTACCCAACTTTTTTTATTCATATGATAGGCGGGGTAAATGCCTTTCGTTTTCAGCGTTTCGGGGACGTCTTCGGATTTTACGTTTATTATCTCGATTTCGCCCTTTTCGGTCGGCAAGATTTTGCTTTTATCGATATTCATAATTATGCCGAACCATTTGTCGTTTATTTTGTTCCTGAAAACACCGAAATACGGATATTTTGCCCACAAAATTTCAGGCTCTACGCCGTATTTTTCTTTTATTCTCGCCGTTATCCTGTTTGACTGGCTAAAAATAAAGTTTTCTTTATAAAAGCATTTTTCTCTTAAAGAGAGCAAAAGTTCCGAACACTCTCTTTTAAGTTCGGCAATAAAACTGCCCGACACGTCGTTATCTATCTGATTATATCTATCCCCGAAATCAGTGTCTATAAGTTCACCGGAAATCTTTTTATCCTTAACAGTAATTATCAAATTAAACGCACCGTTTGAAATCGTTTTTGTAAAGCGAAACGCCCCGTCGTTTACCGCAAATCCGAACGCAGGCAACAATTCTTCTTTTACTTTGTATCTTTTGAATAATTCGTCAACGAGTTTCATTTTTACCGAATAATTTCTTCAACAAACTGCTCCAACTGGGCGGGGGTGTTTAGTAGCCTGCCGTTTTTGATTGTTGCGGTCGTGCTTTTTGCCAAGTCGTCTTTTGCCCTGCCGAGACCGCTACCGCCACTCGTTGCCCAAATAATAATCTCTTTACCGCTGAAATCGTATGTTTCTAAAAAGGTATTGACGATAGTCGGCGCGGTGTACCACCACACGGGATAACCAAGCAATATCCTATCATATTTTGAAACGTCTATATCGCCCGTTATAATTTCGGGGCGGGACGACTTGTCTTTCATTTCAAGCGTGCTACGGGAATTTTTGTCCATCCAGTTAAGGTCCGCGTCCGTGTAAGGCTTTACGGGTTTTATCTCGTAAGTGTCCGCACCGATTTTCTCTGCCATTTTTTCAGCAACGCCTTTCGTTACCCCGCTTGCCGAAAAATATGCTACTAAAATTTTCATAATTATTACTCCTTTAATTATTTTACGGATAACCCCATTTCGTAGGCTTGTTTTAATACTGGCGAATTGTTTATTTCGCCTTTTTCGTAAACGCCCGTGCCGTAAATTATGCCTTTTTCGACCGCACCTTCTACGCAATCGGCGTAGCCGCGGAAACACTCAATCGTGCGCTCCTGCGACTCCTTTTCTTCGTCGGCGCTGGTTACAATATAGTAAAACTCTTTATTTTTTACTTCCGTCCACCTTGCTACCGTTCTGTCGATCAGCGCTTTTAACTGTGCGTCTATCGAATAAAAATACACGGGACTTGCAAGGACTATTACGTCCGCGTCTATCATCTTTTGCAAGACTTCCGCCATATCGTCCTTTTTAGCGCACACGCCACCCGATTTTTGGCAGTAATAACAACCGCTACAAAAGTCTATTTTCTTTTCGGAAACGCGAATCTTCTCCACCTGATTTCCGCTCGTCAACGCTCCGCGCATAAACTCGTCGCATAAAATATCCGAATTTCCGCCCTTTCTGGGACTTCCCGATAAAATCAATACTTTTTTCATAATTACTCCTTTTCGTAAGTCGGTTGCCAGTTCATAAAGCCGTCAAGCGCTTCTTCCGTTCTCGTGTATCTTCTTTCGTTCTTGTTAAGTTTTTCCATTTCTTTCATATCGTTTTCGTTAAGCGTAAAATCGAATATATCTATATTGTCTTTGATATGCTCTGCGTTCTTACTGCCGGGGATAACGATAAATCCCATCTGCGTGTGCCATTTAAGCACGACTTGCGCGGGACTTTTGCCGTATTTTTTCGCTATTTTCGTAACAATCGGACTATCTAATAATTCCGCCGTCATACCTTTTCCGCCAAGCGGATACCACGACATTATCTTTATATCTTCCTTTTCGGTTAACTGTCTTAATTCTTCCTGCGGGAAAAACGGGTGACACTCTACTTGTATTACCTGCGGCTTAACGTCGAACTCGGATAAAACATCTTCTATATATCTTCCTTCGAAGTTAGAAACGCCTATCGCTTTGATTTTGCCTTGCTTATATGCTTTAATCAGTTGCCTATATCCTTCGCGCCAGTTTTTCGTGGGCTGGTGCAAAAAGAGCAAGTCGATATAATCCGTGCCAAGCCTTTCAAGCGTTTCTTCGACTGCGTTCGGGTTCTCGTATTCGGTCGGCCAAAGTTTAGTAGATAAAAAGATTTCTTCTCTTTTTACTCCGCTTTGTTTCATACCACGCCCTACAGCTCTTTCGTTTACGTAGCAGTTTGCCGTATCTATCATACGGTAACCCATTTTAAGCGCCTCTTTAACGCTATTTTCTGCGTCCTGCGGTGATAGTAAAAACGTTCCTATGCCGACAGACGGCATCTCTATTCCGTTGTTAAGTTTCATAATTCTTCTCCTTTATCTAATATTGTCCCGTATAAATTTTTCTATTTTATCAAACGGTATCTTATCTTTGTTTTCGCCGCCGTCGTATAAATCGCAATGCGTAGCGTCGGGAACGATAAACAGTTCCTTGTTATCGCCTTTTAAAAGTTTGAACGCGTCTTCTCCGAAATATCTCGAATGCGCTTTTTCTCCGTGAACGATCAAAACGGCGTTCCTGATTTCCGACGCATAGTAAAACAGCCTTGTATTTAAAAGCGAAGTTCCTGCGGTTGAGTTCCAGCCGCCGTTACTGTTAAGGCTGCGCGGATGATACCCGCGCGGCGTTTTATAATACGCGTAATAATCTTTTACGAATTGCGGATATTCGCTCGGATCGTCTACTACTCCGCCGTTTAGTTTATAACTTCCGTTTTTAAAATCTTTTGTACGCTGTTCGTTTATTGCAACGCGTGCCTGATGTCTAGCCTCTTCGTTATCCGCGGAATCGAAATAACCGTTTCCCGTTACTCTCGTCATATCGTACATTGTTACGGATACAGTCGCTTTTATTCTCGTATCTATACACGCTGTCTGCAACGCCATACCGCCCCAACCGCAAATACCGATAATTGAAATCTTTTCTTTATCAACGTTATCGAGATTAGAAAGGTAATCGACCGCCGCCTGAAAATCTTCCACGTTGATATCGGGAGAATTCATATATTTAGGTTCTCCGCCGCTTTCACCTGTGAACGACGGGTCAAACGCAATAGTCAAAAACCCGCGTTTTGCCATCTCTTGCGCATATAATCCGCTCGACTGTTCTTTTACCGCGCCGAAAGGTCCGCTGACCGCTATTGCCGGAAGTTTGCCGCTGAAATTTTTCGGACAATACATATCCGCCGCAAGCGTTATGCCGAAATGATTGCGAAAGGTGATTTTTTTATGACCTACGCTTTCGTCTTTAGGGAAAACTTTATCCCATTCTTTTACTGAATTTGTCATTTTTTTACCGTCCTTTTTTATTTTCGGGGATTTCGTCGTTATCCATAGTCGCACAAACACTCGGCCAGTCTTTCACGGCACTTTCTCCGCCGTTTGCGATTGCCGTTTCGTAATACGCCTTTTTAAATTCTATTTCCTTTAAGTTGTTTTCGAGAATACCGATTTCTTTTTTAACCTTCTCTTCCTGTTCCAAAATAAGATTAAGTCTTTTTTTTAGAGACGCGTCGCCTTCTTTACATAAATCAAGATATTCTTTTATCTTCTTAATAGGCATGCCCGTATTCTTTAAGCAGTTTAATAATCTTAGCCAAGGAAAATCTTTGTCTTCAAAAACACGTATTCCGTTCACTCGCTTTACCATAGGGAAAAGTCCTTCTTTATCATAGTAACGAATTGTGTAAGCGGAAACGTTTAACATTTTTGCAATTTCCGATATAGAATAACCCATAACGTCTGCCCCCGTTTAATGTTTACGGTAATATTATAAAAGTTAGAGTTAACTCTAAGTCAAGCGTTTTTTAAAAGTTTTTTGGGTTTTTTATATATTCTGCCGTCGGTAGCACATTTCCACCTACTTTGGTGGCTGTGCGGGTTGGGTGTTTTTTTGAATTTTTGGGAATAAAAAAAAGACCCTTGAAATGCAAGGGTCTTAAAAAATGCTAGTTTTTGCCTTAAAAAGCATGAAAAAGGGTCAAAATGCCGAAAGACCTTTTGACCCACTTCTGTGGTTGCAAATAGTAAAGGGCAATTTGATCTCACTTTCAGGTATTGCCCTTTTTTCATTTTATTTCTTCCTCGTACTTATTCCTTTTAGATTTTTTATCTTATTCTTAAATTCTTTCTTAAATTCTTCAAATCTTAAAGCCCGATATTCATTAAACACTTTCAACTTTGTTGCAAGGTGTATCGAATATGCAAAATCCACTATCATTGCTCCGATAACCGCTCCGATAAAGTAAGTATAAATTAAATTTTCCGCCATCCATGTTATACCTTGCACAAGAATGGGGTTGAGGAAAAAATAGTACAGCGAACCAACTACCAGCCAAATAAGAGAAAAAGAAGGACAAATTATACCCATTATATTCCCTTTTCTGTTTGAATAATCCCAAAGTTTAATGCCTAAACCTTTAATAAAAATCAAACCCGCAAGAAATTCGATTAAGGACATACCTACGCCGATTATAATAATTCTTATTATAATGTCCCAAATATGGCCGTCTATCCCAAGCGGTATATTGCTTACGGCATATAAAACCAACACCCCGAACCCATATATCGGCAAATAAGGCCCGATTAGAAATCCCGGATTCATCCATTTTTTTTGCGATACAAAACGCCTGAATAATAGTTCTATAACCCAACCGCCCAAAGAGCCGATAACAAACAATGTCGAAATAATAACTAAATAACTCATTTACACCTGAAAATTTAAATAACGATTTATAAATATTTTGTTATGTGTTTTATTGTACCACATTTTATTTTATTTTTCAATCTATATAGGTTCAAATCCCACCACCTTCAACATTTTGACCCACACTACTCACAGTGTGTGCGGAGGGTCTTTTTTGGTATAAAAAAAGACCCTTGGAATTCAAGGGTGTGCAAAATCGCTAGTTTTTGCCTAAAAATATGCAAAAGTGGGTCGAAAAGACAAAAGACTTTTCGACCCACACACTTGTCTCGGTAGGTTAAAATGTGTATTTTTAACAAGTGTGTGGGTTAAAATGTGTAAAACACA
>CAMOVY010000057.1 GCA_946627905.1 uncultured Clostridia bacterium | reverse complement strand
TATATTAAAAGACGGCGATATTTTAGACCTTGTCGGCATTAAAATAGAAGTTATTTTGACCGCGGGGCATACCGACGGTTCGCTTACATTTAAAACGGGCGATATGCTGTTTACGGGCGACACGCTGTTTTTGGAATCGGTCGGGCGCACGGACTTCCCGACGGGCGACAGAAACGCGCTTATTCAATCGGTGCACAAACTTTTCGCGCTTTCGGGCGACTATAAAGTTTATCCGGGGCACGAAGATTTTACCACCCTTTCCCACGAAAGGAAATACAACTTAATGAGCGACGTGGATATATGATAGAAACGGATTTACCAAAGATTTTACCCGACCTTAAAGAAACGGAAAACCTTTTCGGCGAATACGGGGAACTTAATATAAAACACAAGTTTTCGGACGGCGGCGATAAAATTGTCAACACCGTTATAGTAAACGGCAAAGCCTACGCGTACGGAACATATATCGGGAATACTGACGATATCGTTAAAAAGCGGCTTGTCAAGCGGTACGCAAAACTCGCCGTGTATAAAACCCTGTCGCGCATTTTTAACGTTAATCTTGCGTGGGGTTCTTTGACGGGCATAAGACCTACCAAACTCGCTTATTCCGCGGTTGCAGAATATGGCGAGTTTTCCGATTTTTTTAAAAACACACTTATGGTGTCGGAAGAAAAAACGGCGCTTACGGCGGAAGTTCTTGCCGCGCAGAAAGGTATTTACGAAACGGCGGCGGGCGGCAGCGATTTTTTCGTATTCATACCGTTTTGCCCGTCGCGTTGCGAATACTGTTCGTTTATAAGTCGCGACGTGCGCGGCGCGGAACGCCTTGTCGAAGAATACGTCGACACGCTGATAAACGAAATAAACCGAAGCGCGAGATTTATAAAAAGACTGCGCAGTATCTACGTGGGCGGCGGAACGCCCGTTGCGCTATCGGATAAAAACCTTGAACGGGTGCTTTCCGCGATAGATAAAATCAATACGGGCGTGGAGTTTACGGTAGAAGCGGGGCGTCCCGACGCGATAACCAAAGATAACCTGAATATTTTAAAGGCGCACGGGGTAAGCAGAATAAGCGTTAACCCGCAGACCTTTTCGGACGACACTTTAAAACTGATAGGCAGAAACCACACGTGCGCGGATGTATTACGCGCTTACGATTTAGCTAGGGGCGATTTTTCGGTAAATATGGATTTGATTGCGGGGCTTCCGCAGGAAGACTTTGACGTTTTTAAAAATTCGCTTGAAAAAACCGTGTCGCTTGACCCCGATAACATAACCGTGCATACGCTTTGCGTTAAAAAGGGTTCGGCATTAGCGGAAAAGACGGACGCTTTAAGTGCCGGCGACGTGGGTAAGTGCGTTGACTTCGCGCACGAAACGTTAAACGGCGCAGGCTATAACGCGTACTATCTGTATCGCCAGAAATATATGGCGGGTAATCTGGAAAACGTCGGGTATACCAAAAACGGCAAGGTGTGCGTGTTCAACGTGGATACGATGGAAGAGATAGCGGACGTGGTCGCTTGCGGCGCGAACGCCATAAGTAAAAGCGTAAAAGGCGGCGGGGAAATAATAGAAAGATACGCCGCCCCGAAAGACGTAAAGACCTATCTTAACAAAATCGACGGGATAATGCGTGAAAAAGAGCGGTTATTCGAATAAAAAAAGCGATAAAAGGTAAATATGTTTTATAAAACAGTTTACAAAAGGAATAAATTTTAGTATAATAAAAAGGCTTGGTGCTTCGAGCAAGGTGTCGGGATTCTCCCCCCAACGCTTTGCCGACAGCGAATTATTCCATTTACAGGAGGTTAAATAAAAATGGACAAAGCGAAAAAGAGTGAAATTATAGCAAAATTTGCCCGCCACGAAGGCGACACGGGCAGTGCGGAAGTGCAAATCGCGCTTTTAACCGAAAGAATCAATCATTTAAACGAACACCTTTCCGTTAACAAGCACGACAATCATTCCCGCAGGGGACTTATGAAGATGGTCGGTGAACGCAGAAGTTTATTAAAGTATCTGCAGGAAATAGATATCGAAAGATACAGAAAGATAATCGCGGACCTTGAATTAAGAAAATAAGGACTTTTTAGGGGCGGCTTTTTTCGTCGCCCTTTTTTATGGTAAAAAGGGGAAATTTCAAGAAATTTAAGTGCGGCGCACGGGTAGTTCGCCGCGTAAAAATAATCAGAGTATAGGAAACAGGAGAGAAAATCAACAATGAAAGAATGTAAAGTATTCAAGACCACCGTCGGCGGCAGAGAAGTCGCGGTGGAAATAGGCAAGTATGCCGAACAGGCTAACGGCGCGTGCGTCGTCCGTTCGGGTGAAACGGCTGTAATGGTTTCGGTATGTATGTCGCCGACACCGAGAGACGGTATGGACTTTTTCCCGCTTCAGGTAGACTACGAAGAGAAGATGTACTCGGTAGGCAAAATCCCCGGCGGGTTCAAAAGAAGAGAAGGCAGGGCAAGCGACAAGGCGATTTTGACTTCGCGCTTAATCGACCGTCCGCTCCGTCCGCTTTTTCCGAAAGGGCTTTATAACGACGTGGTGGTTATCGCGCAGGCGCTTTCCGTCGAACCCGATATCCAGCCCGAACCTTTGGCTATGATAGGCAGTTCCATCGCGCTTGCGATATCCGATATTCCTTGGGCAGGTCCTACGGGTTCGGTCGTCGTAGGGCTTGTGGACGGGCAGTACGTTATTAACCCCGACTTAAATCAGCGCGCTACTTCTTCTATACACTTAAACCTTGCGGGTACTCAAGATGCTATCCTTATGATAGAAGCGGGAGCAAACGAAGTGTCTAACGAAGAAATGGTCGGCGCGATTATGTTCGGGCACGAAGAAATCAAAAAGATTTGCAAATTTATAGCGGAAGAAATCGTTCCCGCTTGCGGCAAACCCAAAAAGGAAATAGAACTGTATCATATTCCCGCCGATTTAGACGCGGCGGTCAGAGAATACGCGGGCGCTAAACTCGACGCGGCGCTCGATACCTTTGACAGAAGCGTACGTCAGGCAGGACAGGACGCGGTCGAAAAAGACACTCTCGCGCACTTTGCGGATACTTATGCGGGACTTGAAAAGGAAATAAAAGATAGTCTTTACTATCTCACTAAAGAAAAAATCCGCGCTAAAATCTTCGATAAGGGCATCCGTCCCGACGGCAGGGGCTTAAAAGACGTTCGCCCCATCTGGTGCGAAAGAAGCGTGCTTCCGCGCGTTCACGGCTCGGCTGTGTTCACAAGGGGACAGACGCAGACGCTTACCACCTGTACTTTGGGTATGCTTGACGAAGCGCAAAAACTTGAAGGCTTAGACGAAGAAGATAAAAAGCGCTATATGCATCAATACAATTTCCCCGGCTACTGTACGGGCGAAGCAAAGGCGTTAAGGTCGCCCGGTCGCCGCGAAATAGGGCACGGCGCGCTTGCGGAAAGGGCGCTTATCCCCGTTATTCCGTCGGAAGAAGATTTCCCGTACGCAATAAGGGTAGTAAACGACATTATGTCGTCTAACGGTTCGTCGTCTATGGCGTCGGTCTGCGGTTCGACGATGGCGCTTATGGACGCGGGCGTTCCGATAAAAGCACCCGTCGCCGGCGTCGCTATGGGACTTATCAAAAACGCCGAAACGGGCGAATTCAGGGTTTTGACCGATATTCAGGGGTTAGAAGACTTTTTAGGCGATATGGACTTTAAGGTTGCGGGTACGGAAAAGGGTATTACCGCTATCCAGATGGATATAAAAATCAAGGGTATTTCCGAAGAGATAATGCATACCGCGATAAATCAGGCGAACGAAGGCAGAAAATTCATTTTAAGCAAAATGCTTGAGTGCGTGCCCGAAGTCGCGCCCGAACTTTCGCCCTATGCACCCAAGATTATTTCCTTTAACATCCCCGTCGATAAAATCGGCGACGTCGTCGGAAAACAGGGCAAAGTCATTAACAAGATTATCGAAGAAACGGGCGTTAAAATCGATATTGAAGAAGACGGTTCGGTGCATATCGCAACGTTCGGCGATATCGCGCAGGCGGAACGTGCGAAAGCCATCGTTCTGTCCATCGCCAAAGACCCCGAAGTCGGCGATATGTTCATAGCGGAAGTCGTGAGAATTTTACCCAAGGTCGGCGCGTTCTGCGAACTTGCCCCCGGTAAAGACGGACTTATTCACATTTCAAGGCTTTCCGATAAGCGTATAAACAACGTGGAAGAAGTGGTTAACATAGGCGATAAAGCCAAAGTCGAAATCATAAAAATCGGCGAAAAGGGTATCGACCTTAAACTGCTGGAAATCATCAAAGACTGATAATAAAAAATATTAAGGTTCAAAGCCCGCCGTGCCCGAAAGGTATAGCGGGTTTGTTCTTTTAGTCGTGCCCGCGGCATAAAATATCCTAACAAGGGGTGTTTTATGAAAGCAAAACGGCGCAGAATTTCCTTAATAACGAACTCTTTGCTCGTCGCGGCGTTCACCGCGGTGTTTGCCGTAGGATTTTTCCCGCAACAGGCAATGCCCATATACGGCGGCACGGAAATTTCGGCAATATATAACGGCGTGCGCGGCACGGATAGCGTGTCGTTTATGTTTAACGTGTACGAAAACGCCGCCGTGGTTGAAAAGATAGTCGACCTTTTGGACGAGAACGGTATAAAAGCCACTTTTTTCGTGGGCGGGTGCTGGGCGGACGATAACGGCAGTACGCTGAATAAAATCGTTCAAAGCGGGCACGAGATAGCAAACCACGGGTACTTTCACAAAGACCACAAGTCGATATCTTACGAAAAAAACCGCGAAGAAATATACCTTACGGGCGTTATAGTCAAGGCGCTTTGCGGGGCGGAACTTAAACTTTTTGCGCCGCCTTCCGGCAGTTTTTCGGACGCTACTTTGCAAGCGGCAACGGAACTCGGCTATAAGGTAATAATGTGGTCTAAAGACACGATAGACTGGCGGGATAACGACAAGGCAAAAATAGTTTCAAGGGCGACTAAAAACCTTACGGGCGGCGATTTGATACTTATGCACCCCAAAGAACATACGCTTGCCGCGCTACCCGAAATTATCGCCTATTGCAACTTAAAGGGGCTTAAACCCATTACGGTAAGCGAAAATATTTCCCCGAAAAACACACAGAATAGTTAAAGGGCGACTTTTAGCCGCTTTAACTTAAACGGAGAACGGATGAATTATTTAAAAACTTTTGACAACGGACTAAAACTCGTCGTGGCGGAGATGAAAGGACTTTTGTCCGTCGCCTGCGGCGTTATGGTAAAAACGGGCAGCGCCAACGAAAGCGCGGAAGAGAACGGTATTTCGCACTTTATCGAACACACTATGTTTAAAGGTACGGAAAAGCGTTCGGCGTTCGAGATAAGCGATTTCGTAGACAGGATAGGCGGGCAGATAAACGCGTACACGTCCAAGCAGATGACCTGCTACTACACGCACTCTACGAAAGAACATTTAGAAGATTGTTTAGATATACTGTCGGATATTTTTTTCAATTCGGTTTTCGATAAAAGCGAACTTGCCAAAGAAAAGGGCGTTATAATCGAAGAAATAAATATGAGCGAAGATTCGCCCGAAGACTTATGCCTTGATTTGTTGTCCGAAAGTTATTTCGGTGCGTCGGGGTTAGGGCAGACTATTTTGGGCAGCGCGAAAAACGTGCGTTCCTTTACGCGGCAGTCGGTGCAGAATTATATGGACAAGTATTATACCGCCGACAACGTGGTAATATCCGTCGCGGGGAACGTAAACTTAAAGGAAGCGGAAGAGTTGGTGGAAAAGTATTTCGTTCCGTATTTTACGCGGCTTAAAAGCGCGGCGCAGAAAACGAATAAAGCGCCCCGCCCCGCTAACCTTAAAAAGAGTAAAAAGATAGAGCAGTCGCACGTGGCGCTTTGTATGCGCGGCATACCCTTAAGCGACGATAGGCGGGACGCGTTAAACATTGCCAATGTGGTTTTAGGCGGCGGCATGAGTAGCCGTCTGTTTCAGAAAATCCGCGAAGATTTGGGGCTTTGCTACACCGTGTATTCATACCTTTCCTGTTATAGGGAAACGGGCGTTATCGAAGTGTACGCTGGCGTAAACACCGATAGCCGCGACGTGGCGTTCCGTGCGATAACCGACGAAATAAAAAGGTTTAAAGAAAAGGGCATAACCGAGCAGGAGTTTATGCGCGGCAAAGAACAACTTAAAAGTTCGCTGGTTTTAGGGCAGGAAAGCGTAGCGGGGCAAATGCAACTTTACGGCAGGCACGCGCTTTTTAACGGCACGTTGTTCGATTTCAAGTCCCGCTTGAAGAGCATATCGGCGATAACCGAAAAAGACGTGGCAGAGGTAATTAACGAATTTTTCGATTTAAGCACAGCGTCCACCGCGACGGTAGGATGTAAACGCACCGCGCTGACGTTATGATTTCAAACGTATTTTAATAAATTCGGCAAGGCTTACGCAAAATAAAAAGCGTAAGCCTTTTTTAATGCGCCGATTATAAATTTTATCTTAAGATAATATATTTTAATATGAAAATCAAAAGGATAATCGCGGCGACAATTCTCGTTTTCGCGGTAGCGTTTACCATGCTGTTCGGAAAAAGCGGAATAGCGGATAACGGGCTTAAAGTATCGTCCGCGGAATATAAGGGCATACTAACCATGTGGCACGTGGACTCTTTTGAAGGCGGCGTTGGTTCGCGCAAACAATTTCTGCTTTCCGTAAGCCGCGGCTTTGAAAAACTCTATTCCGGCGTGCTGGTAATGGTAGTAGACCATACCGCCGAAAGCGTAGAACAGGCTATCGCGGAAGGTAAACTTCCCGATATTATTTCTTACGGCGCGGGGGTAAGCGTGCAAAACTTAAAGCCGCTTAAAAGTACCGAAGCCGTGGGCGGCACGTATAACGGTGAAACTTACGCTTACCCGTGGGCAAGGGGCGGCTACTGTATTATCAAAAACCCCGACTACTCGGCGTACAAAAACGCTTCGGGTAAACTGTTGGTGTCGCAAGGGG
>CAMOVY010000056.1 GCA_946627905.1 uncultured Clostridia bacterium | reverse complement strand
TATCGACCACGGTAAAAGCACCCTTGCCGACAGACTTATGGAAATGACGGGGCAGGTATCGGAGCGCGAAAGTAAAGAGCAACTTTTAGATTCTATGGATTTAGAGCGGGAGCGCGGCATCACCATTAAACTCACGCCCGTACGTATGTTCTATAAGGCAAAAGACGGCAACGAGTACGTTTTTAATTTAATCGATACCCCCGGGCACGTGGACTTTTCTTACGAAGTTTCCCGTTCTTTGAAAGCGTGCGAAGGTGCAATTTTAATCGTGGACGCAACGCAAGGCGTTCAGGCGCAAACCCTTGCTAACGCCTATCTTGCGATAGATAACGACCTTGAAATAATGCCCGTAATTAACAAAATGGACTTGGCTTCCGCCCGCCCCGACGAAGCGGCTGAAGAGTTAGAAAACATTTTGGGCATAGACGCTTCCGACGCGCCGCGCATTTCCGCAAAAAGCGGGCTTAACGTGGGCGAAGTGTTAGAGCAAATCGTCAAAAAAATTCCCGCGCCGAGCGGCGATAGAAACGCGCCCTTAAAAGCGCTTATATTCGACAGTTTTTACGATAATTTCAAAGGGGTTATCTGTTTCGTGCGGATTGTGGACGGCACGGTTAAAGTCGGAACGGAAATAAAAACCTTTATGTCGGACAAGCAGTTTACGGTTACCGAAGTAGGCGTTTTCGCGCCTAAAATGTTGCCTAAGGATTGTCTTTCAGCGGGCGAAGTCGGCTATATCGCGGCAAGCGTTAAAAGCATAGAAGACACGCAGGTGGGCGACACCATAACGGAAGTAAACCGCCCCGCAAAAGAGCCGCTTGCGGGCTATAAAAAGGCGCTGCCTATGGTCTTTTCGGGCGTATTCCCATTAGACGGCAGTAAGTATAACGACCTTAAAGACGCACTACTAAAATTAAAGTTAAACGACGCGGCGCTGTCAATCGAACCCGATAATTCCGTCGCGCTTGGCTTCGGCTTCCGCTGCGGGTTTTTGGGGCTACTGCATATGGACGTTATTCAGGAACGCATAGAGCGGGAGTTTGATTTAGAGATAATCACCACCGCGCCAAGCGTTTCTTATAAAGTGTACAAGACGGACGGCACTATGCTGGTAGTTGAAAACCCCACGCACCTGCCGCCCACGACCGAGATTGCGTATATGGAAGAACCCGTTATTTCGGCAAGTATTTTCACCCCGCCCGACTACGTAGGTCCTATTATGGAACTCTGCCAGCAAAAGCGCGGCGTGTATAAGGATATGACTT
This sequence comes from uncultured Clostridia bacterium, assembly GCA_946627905.1. GTDB lineage: Bacteria > Bacillota > Clostridia > Christensenellales > Borkfalkiaceae > UBA1259. The sequence goes on along the minus strand of CAMOVY010000056.1, from coordinate 5,848 downwards.
ACCTTGACAAAACGCGGGTGGAAATGAAATATATTCTGCCGCTTAATGAAATTATTTACGACTTTTTCGATAGCCTTAAGTCGCGCACCAAGGGCTACGCGTCTTTCGATTACGAAATTTCGGGGTATCAGAAGAGCGAACTTGTAAAACTCGATATGCTGTTAAACGGCGAAATTTGCGACGCGCTATCTATTATAGTGCATAAGGATAAAGTGTACGAACGTGGCAGACAGATTGCCGAAAAATTAAAGGACATAATCCCGCGGCAGATGTTTGAAATTCCGATACAGGCGGCGGTGGGCGGCAAAATAATCGCGCGGGAAACGGTTAAGGCATACCGTAAGGACGTTTTAGCAAAGTGCTACGGCGGCGACGTTACGAGAAAGAAAAAACTTTTGGAAAAGCAGAAAGAGGGCAAAAAGAAAATGCGCAGTATCGGCACGGTAGAAATCCCGTCCGAAGCGTTTATTTCGATATTAAAGACGGATAACGATAAGTAAGGGAGAATCAAACGTTTTATGCTTGAAGTAAAAAACTTGGTAAAGCAGTACGCGGGCAAGGGCGGAGTCGTCGTTAAAGCGCTGGACGGCGTTTCGGTAAAGTTTCCCGAAACGGGTATGGTGTTTCTGCTCGGTAAAAGCGGTTCGGGTAAATCCACGCTTTTAAACGTGGCGGGCGGACTCGATAAACCGGACGACGGGGAAATAATAGTAAAGGGCAGAAGCAGTAAGGACTTTTCCGCGGCGGATTTCGACAGTTATCGGAATACTTTTGTCGGATTCGTATTTCAGGAATATAATATCTTAAACGAATTTACGATAGAACAGAATATCGCTCTGGCGTTGCAACTGCAAAATAAACCCAACGACAAAAAGGCGGTTGCAGACCTTTTAGAGCAGGTTGACCTTTCCGGTTTTGCAAAGCGCAAGCCGAATACGCTTTCGGGCGGGCAGAAACAACGCGTTGCGATTGCGCGTGCGCTTATAAAAAGTCCCGAAATAATTATGGCGGACGAACCTACGGGCGCGCTTGACTCTAATACGGGCAAACAGGTTCTCGATACCCTTAAAAAGTTATCCGCGACAAAACTTGTTATAGTCGTGTCCCACGACAGGGAATTTGCCGAGCATTACGGCGACAGGATAATAGAATTAAAAGACGGAAAAGTAATTTCCGACGTAAGTAAGGTGTACATAAAACCTGACGATGCCGAAAAAAACGTTCAGCAAGTCGGTGAAGATACCATTACGGTAAAACAAGCCGAAAATATTACGGAAAGCGACGTTCGCGCGATAGTCGAAATGTTGAAGAAAAACGGCGGAGAAGCGGTTATTACCGCCGCCAAACGCGACATTAAAGGCGTAAAGCGCGCGTGCAGAATAAACGATAACGGCAGCAAAGAAACCTTTAAAGAAACCGAAAAGGTGAAAATAAAGGATTACGACGGCAGCGAGACCAAGTTTATTAAGTCAAGACTTCCCGTAGGGCACGCGGTAAAAATGGGCGTAAGCGGTATGAAAAGCAAGCCGATAAGGCTGATATTTACCGTTTTGCTTGCGGTTGTCGCTTTTATTCTGTTCGGCGTTTCTTCTACGTTTATGCTTTACGATTCCGACTATTCGGTAGTGAAAGCAATACAAGCGGCGGATTATTCCGGCATAAACATAGCCAAGTATTACGATGCGGTGCAAGACACCGTTCGTATAAACAACGCTACGGGTGAAGAAGAAACAACCAAAAGCGAAAACGTGTTGCTAAAAGCGCGGTTCAGTCCTTCGGATATTGCCGCTAAAAACAAAGAAGGCTTGAATTTTGCGGGTGTTTTTAATTTTACTTTGGGCGAATATCAACCGAGATATAACATATTGCTTGACAACGGAAACGGAGTATTTATCTATCCCAACGTAAGCGGCAACAAACAGAATTATTATTGTGTAAAAAGCGTTTCCGGATTTTCCGATTGCGGAACGGAATATTTATCGGATAACGGCTTTTATATCTACGGCACGTATCCGACAAATAAAACGCAAGTAGCGATTACGGAATATTTTGCCAACGTTTTCGTAAATACCCAAGGTGCGGAGATAGCGACCGTTTCCGATATAATCGGAAAGAAAATAAAATTTGCGGGAAACGGCGTTTTTCTTGACGAAGACGAGTTCACCGTTTGCGGTGTAGTACGTGGCGAACCGATACCGACAAAATACGATATACTTTACGATATGTCTGAAATAGCGGACGAAGACGAAGAAAGCCAGAGTTTACAAGATTCGCTCAAAGACCGATTGTCGTACGGATTTAATACCGTTGTATTCGTATCCGACGATTTTTACGGCGAGTATAAAAGCAGAATAAGCAGTCCCGACTTGCATATAGAAGGCAAATCCGCGTCGAATATATTCATTTCTTATGACGTTCTTAACGGTGGAAGCACAATGCCTTTATATAGCAGCGTGTTTTATTACGACGAGATAACGTATAGGGGTTATTCGGCATATTTTAACTTTTATAATACCGACGGAACGGAAAAACAGTTTTCTTTAACTGACGGCGAGATTTATTTATTAAAGGCGGAATATGACGAGTTTATAAGTATGTATCCAGAACAGAACGTCGTATATTATAAAGACAAAAACAATCAGGTGGGAACGTTGACTATAGCGGGTTATTTTGAAACCGACTTAAGTTTATCGACGCCGAGATATTTTCTTGCAGATTCTTTTATCGTATCTCACGCGAATAAAAACACGGACGGCAATTCGTATTCCTGGAGAACCGACTATAATACCGAATATAAAGGTACTTCCGACGATAAATATAATTTTATAATATCTAAGACCGTAAATTCCGAAGGACAGATATATTCCGCCATTGAAAGCGACGGTATAATTTCTTATAAAGTCAATAGCGCGGTATACGGTAAACTCGAAAACTTTGTAAGTTCCATAAAACAACTGCAAAAAATATTTTTGATAATAGCGCTTGTTATAGGCGTATTTTCCGCGCTTATGCTGTTTAATTTTATTTCCGCATCAATTTCGGCAAAACGCAAAGACATAGGCGTGTTGCGCGCGGTCGGTGCAAGGGGGTCGGACGTTTTCAAAATATTCTTTGCGGAAGCGTTTATCATTACTATGATTTGTTTCGTGCTGTCGGTAATAGGTTCGTTTATACTTTGCATAGAACTCAATAAATCTTTAGCGGGCGTTCTGGGCTTGCAACTTTTGGATTTCAATGTTATAAACGTTGCTTTGATTTTTGGCGTGTCGCTATTTGTTTCGTTTATAGCGACGTTCTTTCCCGTATACTTTGCGTCGAAAAAGTCTCCCGTGGAAAGTATACGGGTGTTATAAAATCAAAAGGCGGGTATTTTTATGGCGGGGATTTACGTTCATATACCTTTTTGCAAAAGTAAATGCACTTATTGCGACTTTGCGTCCTTTCCTAACGAAATAAATAAGACCGAAAGTTATTTCGCTTGTTTATACCGCGAAACGAAAGGGCGCGGCTTACAGTTAAAAGATAAAAAATTCGATACCGTGTATATCGGCGGGGGAACGCCGTCAATAGTTCCCGCGAAGTTCATCGCGGGCGAAATAAAGCAGATAAGACAATGTTTCGACCTTGCCGAAAATGCGGAAATAACCATAGAGTTAAACCCCGGCACGGTGGACGAAGAAAAAATAAAAGCCTACAAGCAAGCGGGGATAAACCGTTTTTCGATAGGGCTTCAATCGGGCTTTGACGAAGAGTTAAAGCGGCTTAACCGTATTCACACCGCAAAGGACTTTTTAATGACTTGCAAACTGTTGAAAGGCGAAAACATTTCCGCGGATATTTTAATCGGGCTTTGGGAACAGAAAGCGGAAGACGTTAAAAAGACGGTAGATTTAGCGATAGCGGGCGGTGTGTGCCATATTTCTATGTACGCCTTAACGCCCGAAGTGGGAACGCCCATTTACACCGATTACTTAAACGGGGAACTTCTTTCCGACGACGAAACGGCGGATATTTACGACGAGATACGGGCGTACTTAAAAGAAAAGGGCTTTTACCGCTACGAAGTGAGTAATTTTGCGATAAAAGGCTTTGAAAGCCGCCACAACCTTAATTACTGGCAGCGCGGGGAATACATAGGGCTTGGCGTTGCCGCAGCGAGTTTTATAGACGGCAGACGGTTTACTAACACCTATTCGATAGACGAATACTGTAATGATATAATTTTTAACCGCCCCGCGGAAGCAAACAGCACCATGATAGAAGGTAAAGACAACAATTTCGAGTACATAATGCTTGCTTTGCGGACGTCTAGTGGTATAGACGTTAAAGATTATAAAAAGACTTTCGGTACGGATATATTTAAAGATTACGAAAAGGCGATAAAGAAGAACGCAAAATATCTTGACATATCGCCCGACCGCATAGCGGTAAAAGACGAGTACTTATACGTGGAAAACGGAATAATTACCGACTTTATGGAATAGAAAATTAAAATTATACCCCCGCCCCCGCGGAGAAACTCCGCGGGGGCGGGGGTATTTTTAAAGCGTTTCGGCAAAATAAAGCAATATCTTTTAAAATCTTTTCTAAAACCTTTTACGGCGTATGCTACCCTTGTAATGGGTGGTAAAATGACGGTCTATGTGGAATACGTACTAATAGACAATTTCTTTATAGACCTTATGTTGTTTAATACCGCATTTAAAATAACGGGGCAAAAAGTTTCGCGGCTGCGGCTTGTACTGTGTTCCGCGTTCGGTGCGGTGTTCGCGCTTTTTTACCCGCTTATCACCGATAATTTTTACATAATAACCGCCGCTAAAATTTTATTCGGGCTGTTTTTAACATTTTTATCGGCAAAATTTTCTTCCGCAAAAGAATACGCCTCGTTTACCGCCGTGTTTTTGGGGCTTACCTTTTTTACGGGTGGCGCTATAATCGGCGCGTTTAATCTTTTCGGCATAGAATATTCTTCTGAAATTTCTATCGCGCTTATGGTACTGCCCGTGTATATTCTTATCAGGTTTATAACCGCGCTTATACGTTATTTTTACCGCGCCAAAGATTTATCCGGGCTTATCGTAAAAACCGAAATATTCTTTGGCGGAAAATGCGCTACGGTGCGCGGGTTTTTCGATACGGGTAATTCTTTGTACGACGAACTTACGCCCGTTATTATGGTAAATAAACGCGCGATAGCGAATATTCTTACCCCCGCGCTTTTAAAAAACGTAAAATATATCACAGTTAGTACCGCCGTCGGAAAAGAGAAAAAATTTTCCTTTAAACCAGATATGCTGGTGATATATTCGGGGGAAAACAAGAATATATTTTATAACGTAAGGGTTTGCGTTGCGGACAAGATTTTTAACGGCTACGACGCGGTTTTGCATTGTGCGCTTAAGGAGGCAAAAAATGAACGGGTTGCTGTGTAAACTGAAAAAGTTTCTCGAACTGTTTTCGTTTGACGAAAACGTGTTGCATTACATAAACGGCGGGGACGTGTTGCCCTCTCCCTACACCGCCGAAGAGGAAGCGGCGCTGGTTTTGCGGCTGGAGAGCGGGGAAGAGAAAATCAAAGATATGCTTGTGGAACACAACTTGCGGCTTGTAGTTTACATAGCGCGCAGATTTGCTAACACGGGCGTGGATATGGACGATTTGATTTCCGTCGGCACGATAGGTTTAATAAAGGCTGTCGGCTCGTTTTCTTCGGACAAGAACGTAAAACTTGCCACCTTTGCTTCTCGCTGTATAGAGAACGAAATTTTAATGCACTTACGGCGGGCTGCTAAACTCAAAAACGAAGTGTCTTTTGACGAGCCTTTAAATACCGACTGGGAAGGTA
>CAMOVY010000055.1 GCA_946627905.1 uncultured Clostridia bacterium | reverse complement strand
GGATATCGCCGCCCCTGCCGCTGAAAGGTATTTGACTAACGACGAGATAACTGAAGCAAAGTACGCCGCCTATAAGTCTATAAACAACCTTTTGGAATATTTTTCCGAAGATAAGACTAACGTCGAAACCAAAGATACCCTGATTTTTGACGTAAGAACCGTTCCGACCAGCGCTTCGAACGCCGAAAAGGATGTGGATAAGGGAGATTACGTTGAAAAAATCGAAAGGGACGGCTTTGACGTAAATTCGGACGAATACAAACGCGGCGCGTTCAATAAAGTTATAAAACTGCTTAAAGAAAACGATTTGTTGGGCGAAGATTACAAAGGCACGCTTTTAACTACCGAGTATTTAAAGCAACTTCTTAAAAACAACTATGAAAGTCAACTTATCTCTAATTACGAAGAAGCGATATTAAAAGGCATAAAGACAAATCTTACTTACGCAAAACTTGAGCAGTCTTATCAGGACAAACTTAACGCGCAAGGGGAGTGGTCTAATAAAGACTTTGTAGACGCCTTGTCTTCCGCCAGCGCGACGAGTCCTATTCTTTACAGCAGATACGGGACTTACGGCTACGTTTACAATTTGCTTTTAGGGATAAACGATTACCAAAGCGAAAAGATAGCCGATTTACAGGAAGAACGCGAACACGAGCATTTAACCGAAGCGCAATACGCCGCCGAAAGGAAGACTATTTTGGCGGGCACTATTGCGAAAGATTTGCGCTCAAGTTGGATTTTATCGGGCTACGATTTCGACTTTGACACAAAGAAATTTACGGGCGATTATACCTTTGCTAAAGACGCGGCGAATAGCCTTGCTTTTCAAGGCGTAATCGAAAAATTGAGAGACGCTGACGACGACAGAAACCTTTCCGCCGTTTACAGGGTAGACAGCACAAAGACTTTCGGTCTTGAAGAGTTTACCAAATTCGTAAATAATTACGTGTACGAAGACGAAAGCGTCGGTACGGCGGGTACGAGCGACGATATATACTGGGAATACACTACCGCCGCGCAGCCTAAAGATAAAGAGTACGACGCGAAGATAAACGAATTATTATTCGCGTTCTCGACCGACCCCGGTTCACTCAATACTTACAAAGGATACGTGATTAAACCCGACAACAACGAGTACGTTAAGACGTTCGGCGATGCGGGCAAAGCGCTGCTGGATGCGGGTGGCAGTAGTTATAAAGTAGTTGCGTCCGATTACGGCTATCATTTTATGTTCTTCTCGGAAGTATGGACTGTAAATAAGCAATACGCAACTCTTTCCGACTATTTGGATACGCTTAATATAGATATGGACGGCGCTGCGACTTGGGCGGAATATTTTGAGAGTCGGAAAGAAAAATGGGAAGATTTTGAAGAAGAAAACAATTTCTTATACTTCCTTGCAAACGAATTGATTTCGGCAAAACTTTCGGCAAAGTCTTCTAAAAGCAGAACGGTGCTTATAAACACCTACCGTTATGATACCAAGTATACTAACGTTTACGAAAGCAGATATGCCGATTTGCTCGGTTAAAATTTATATGCATATAAAGGGGCGAAACGGTGGTTTTGCCCTTTTTTACTAAAATAAATTATATTATGATAAAACTTGAAACACATTGCCACTCTTTGGGCGGAAGCGATTGCGCGATCGCGGACAATAACACACTTGTAAAAAAATACGTTCAGGCGGGCTACGGCGGGATAGTTATAACTAACCACGTATCAAAGTCAAGTTATGATTTTAACAAGGGCAAAACGCACGCCGAAAAGGTAAGGTTTTATTACTCGCTTATAGAAACTTTGCGGGAAGAATTAAAACCGTATAATATAAAGGTGTTTTATGGTTCGGAAGTGAACGTCGTTTGCGACCGGAGCGCAGGTTATCAGGAATTTACCGTTTACGGGATAACCGAAAAGGATATGATGGATAACAAGCCGCTTTTTACTTTTACGCAGGAAGAACTGTTCCGCTTTGCCGAAAAAAGGGGGCTTTTTATGTACCAGACGCACCCTTTCCGCGACGGGATTATAACGGGAGATGCGCGTTTTATGCACGGTGCGGAAAGTTTTAACGGGAATTTTCACCATTATAACCATAACGATAAAGCCGAAGAGTTTTGTAAAAAGTACGGACTTATCGGTATGGCGGGTACGGACTTTCATCGCGAAGAGCAGCCCCTGACCGCGGGCATATACGTTCCCGATAACGTATGCACGAACGAACAACTTACCGAATATATTTTTAAGAACGACTTTACGGTTTACGCCGACGTTTTAACTTACGAGCGGGAAGTGAAAAAATATAAGGAAAGCAAATGGAAATAGGATTTATCGACGTTTTAATTACGGTAATTTTCTTACTTGCGCTGGCAATCCCGGGGTTTATTTTTGCCAAACTTAAAATGTTGCCCGAAAAAACGGCGGAAGCGATTTCGACTATAGTGTTATACTGCTGTCAATCGGTGCTTGTTATTACGAGTTTCCAGAAAAAGGCGTTTGAACCCGAAATAGGGCTTAATATGCTTTACGTAATGTTGCTTGCGGTAGCTGTGCATTTTATTGTGTTTATCGTGCTGAAATTCGTATTTATCAAAAAAAGCGCGGAAGATAAGATAAAAGTCGTAAAATATGCGGGCGTATTTTCTAATTGCGGGTTTATGGGCTTTCCGTTTTTGCAATCGCTTTTTTCCGGTGAAGCGCAGGCGGAAACTCTTATTTACGGCGCGGCGGTTATCGCTGTGTTTAATCTTTTGAACTGGACTTTCGGCGTTTACATAATGACGGGGGATAAAAAGCAGGTTTCGGCTAAAAAAATACTCTTAAACCCCGTAATTATCTCGCTGGTAATAGGATTTGTATTGTTTATTGCTTTGCAAAAACCGCTTGTCGAAATTGCGCCGCAAGACAGTTTTTGGGACAGTATTCTTGAAAAATTTATGCAGAGTATGAATTACCTTGCGGAAATGGTAACCCCGTGTTCTATGATAGTCGTGGGTATAAGACTTGCAAACGTTAACGTTAAGAGTTTATTTATGGATAAGTGGGCGTACGTGTCGGCTTTTTTCAAACTAATCGTAATGTCTTTGTTGTCGATTTTGATAGTGGCGTTTTTGCCCGTGGATACGACCGTTAAATACACGGTGTTCTTTTTACTGTCTATGCCGAGTGCGACGAGCACCGCTATGTTTGCCGTAAAGTTCGGTAAAGACGGCGACTTTGCGTCCGTTTGCGTGCTGCTTTCTACCGTGTTGTCGGTAATAACGATTCCGCTTTTATATCTCGTTATAAGCGGGGTGTTCGGCATAAATATAGTTTAAGTAGCGGAGTTTTTGCTTCTTAAACGATTGACAGCACATAAATTAAATGGTATAATTAAAACAATAAAACTTTTAAGTCGGTACAGAGATATCGGCAAGGTGTAAATAGGGTCGTTATTATAGCGTAAATCCGTTCTTTCGTCTTGCCGTGCGGCAAGACTTTTTTATTATAAGGTGTTTTTATGCGTAAAGTTAAAATTATGGACGAAGCGACGGTTTTCCGTTCGCTTGCGAGAATTACGCACGAGATTATAGAAGCGGAAGGCGGCGCGGAAGGAATTTGCATATTAGGCGTTAAAAGCCGCGGCGTTCCGCTTGCCGAAATACTTTGCGCGAATATGGAAAAGTTCGGCGGTAAAAAAGTGCCGTGCGGATATATAGACGCGACAATGTGCCGCGACGATTATACCGACGCGCAAAAGCGCGAAAGGGCTACGGGCAGTTTTATCCCCTGCGATATTACGGGTAAAACGGTTATAATTACCGACGACGTGCTTTACACGGGCAGAACGGCGCGCGCGGCGATAGAAACGGTGTTTTCGTTCGGTCGCCCCAAAGCGGTACGCCTTGCCGCGCTTATAGACAGGGGGCACAGGGAAATTCCCATCCGCCCCGACTTTGTGGGTAAAAATATTCCGACTTCCCGTCAGGAAACGGTACGGGTAGTGTTAGGCGGCGAAGACGGCGGAGTGTTTATCGTAAGCGATAATGAGTAAAACGGCAAAGGGTAAGATTATGAAGTTATCGAATTTCAAAACGGTAGTCGGTACTGAAAGCGTAAATCACGATTTACGCGGCTTTGCGGTTTTTTTAGAGAGATATAAAGATAAATTTGATATTGACAAAGAATATTTTGTTTTCCCCGGTTTCTGCGACGTGCACGTGCACTTAAGAGAACCGGGGTTTTCTTATAAAGAGACTATTAAAACGGGTACGCTTGCCGCGGCGCGCGGCGGATATACGGCGGTATGCAGTATGCCGAACGTAAATCCCGTACCCGATAGCGAAAAAGCGCTATCCGTTCAGCGTGAAATCATAAAAAAAGACGCGGTTATTCACGTTTATCCCTACGCCGCGATAACCAAAGGCGAAAGGGGGGAAGAGTTGTCCGATATGGCAACCCTTGCGCCGCTTTGCATAGCCTTTTCGGACGACGGGCGGGGCGTTTCAAGCGAAGATATGATGCGCTTTGCTATGGCAAAAGCGAAAGCGCTCGGCAAAATCGTCGCCGCACATTGTGAAGTGGACGGGCTGTTAAACGGCGGGTATATTCACGACGGTAAGTACGCTAAAACGCACGGGCATAAAGGTATTTGTTCGGAGAGCGAGTATTTACAGGTAGAACGGGACGTGCGTCTTGCCAAAGAAACGGGCGCAAAATATCACGTTTGCCACGTTTCCGCGGCGGAAAGCGTGGAAATTATAAGAAAGGCTAAATCTGACGGTGTAGACATAACCTGCGAAACCGCGCCGCACTATCTGGTGCTGGACGAAAGCGACTTAAAAGAAAGCGGAAATTTTAAAATGAACCCGCCACTTCGTTCCGCGGCGGATAAAGAAGCGCTTATCGCCGGAATAAAAGACGGCACTATCGATATGATAGCGACCGACCACGCCCCGCACAGCGCGGAAGAAAAAAGCAAAGGGTTAAGCGGCAGCGCGTTCGGCGTAGTGGGGCTTGAAACGGCGTTTCCCGTGCTTTACACGCACCTTGTAAAAACGGGCATTATAACGCTTAATAAACTTATAGATTTAATGGTTATAAACCCGCGCAAGCGGTTTAATATTCCGTTCGACGGATTTTCCGTATGGGATTTAAATGCGGAAAGCGTTGTCGACCCTGCAAAGTTTTTATCAAAGGGCAAAGCCACGCCCTTTGCGGGTATGCGCGTTTTCGGCGAAAACCTTTTAACCGTTGTTAACGGCAAAGCGGTGTACTTAAAATAAAAATAAAATTTCGGGAGAAAAACTATGGCAAAAAGAACGGACATCAAAAAGATACTGATTATAGGTTCAGGACCCATCGTGATAGGACAGGCGGCGGAGTTTGACTACGCGGGCACTCAAGCCTGCCTTGCTTTAAAAGAAGAAGGGTACGAAGTGGTGCTTGTAAACTCCAACCCCGCGACCATTATGACGGATACGAGCATAGCGGACAAAGTTTATATGGAGCCGCTTACTTTAGAATACGTCGCCAAAATTCTGCGGCACGAACGCCCCGACGCGATAGTTCCCGGAATCGGCGGGCAGACGGGGCTTAACCTTGCCATGCAACTCGAAAAGAAAGGCATACTTAAAGAGTGCCGCGTGGAACTTTTAGGTACGAGCAGCGAGAGTATAGAGCGCGCCGAAGACAGGGAACTGTTTAAAAAAATGTGCGAAGCGATAGGCGAACCCGTTATTCCGTCCGAAATCACGTACGACGTGCAGTCGGCGGTAAAAGCGGCTAAAGAAATAGGTTATCCCGTGGTACTCCGCCCCGCGTTCACTTTGGGCGGAACGGGCGGCGGATTTGCCGAAACGGAAGAAGAATTACGCGAAATAGCGGCTAACGGATTTGCGTTATCTCCCGTGCATCAGGTACTCGTGGAAAAAAGCGTAAAGGGGTATAAAGAAATCGAGTTCGAAGTAATGCGCGACGCGGGCGATAACGTGATTACCGTCTGCGGTATGGAAAACGTTGACCCCGTCGGCGTGCATACGGGCGACTCCATAGTCGTAGCGCCCATAATGTCGCTTAATTCCCACGACCTTAAAATGCTTAACGACAGCGCGCTTAAAATAATCCGCGAACTTAAAATCGCGGGCGGGTGCAACGTTCAGTTTGCGCTGAACCCGACTACAAGCGAATATTATCTTATAGAAGTAAACCCAAGAGTTTCGCGCTCTTCGGCGCTGGCTTCTAAAGCGAGCGGCTATCCGATAGCGAGAATAACTGCAAAAATCGCCGTCGGTATGAATTTAAAAGATATTCCCGTTGCGGGCGGTACGGCGGCAAAAGAACCCGTACTCGATTACGTTGTGGCAAAATTCCCACGGTTTCCGTTCGATAAATTTAACAAGGCGTCCAACGTGCTGGGTACGCAGATGAAGGCGACGGGCGAAGTTATGGGGATAGGCAGCACCCTTTCGGAGTGTCTGTTAAAGTCGGTGCGTTCGCTAGAAATCGGCGCAAACCATCTGTACCTTAAAAAGTTTGCGGAAATGGCGGACGAAGAGGTAAAAAACTATCTTAAAGAATTCCGTTCGGACGGGATATTCGCCGTAGCCGAAGCGTTAAGGCGGGGCGTAAGCGTTTCGGAAATCTACGCGCTTACCAAAATCACGCCGCTGTTTTTGGAGTGCGTGCAGGGCATAACCGAGATGGAAAAAACGCTGAAATGCAAACCTTTCGATATAAACGCGCTGAAAGCGGCAAAATCCATGGGTTTTTCGGACAAATGCATAGCGGCGCTTTGGAACGCAAAAGAAAGGGAAATTTATACTTTCAGAAAGCAAAACGGCATAACGCCCGTATTTAAGATGGTGGACACCTTACACACGGGTAAATATATAGCGTACTTATATTCTACCTATTTTAACCAACTTGACGGAACGGTCAAAAACGAATCCCGCCTGACCTATAAAAATAAACTCGTGGTGCTTGGCGCAGGACCTATCCGCATAGGGCAGGGCGTGGAATTCGACTATTCGACGGTACACGCGGTTCAAACGATAAAGCGCGCGGGGTACGAAGCGATAATAATAAACAACAACCCCGAAACGGTATCGACCGATTACACTACGGCGGATAAACTGTATTTCGAACCCTTAACGCCCGAAGACGTTATGGCGATAATCGACTACGAAAGCCCCGAAGGGGTTATCGCGTCGCTCGGCGGGCAGACGGCAATCAATCTTGCCGAACCGCTTGAACGGCTCGGCGTAAAGATAGTCGGCACGGACTGCGCCGCCATAGATAAGGCGGAAAACAGG
>CAMOVY010000054.1 GCA_946627905.1 uncultured Clostridia bacterium | reverse complement strand
GCAAGGGCCGGCTACTGTACTATCAAAAACACCGACTACTCGGCGTACAAAAACGCTTCGGGTAAACTGTTGGTGTCGCAAGGGGAGTTTACCAATCCGCTTATAGCGTACGCGTTTTCGGGTAAAGAACCGATTGCCGCCGATAATATAGAAATTCTTTCGCCCATGAACGCGTACGTTAAATTTACGCAGGGCAAAACCGAACGGTTTTTGGCAACTCAGCGCGATATTCACAGACTTATTGCGCGGGGTATGGATTTTACCAGCGAACCGCTTGACGGATATAACGACTTGTATCAGTACGTTTCCGTAGTGTCGAACGACGCCGTAAAAGCGGAATACGCGCGCAAATTCGCAGAATACCTTGTGTCGGAAGAGATACAGAAACAACTGTATAAAATAGGGTTGTTCAGTTGTTATATAGGCGTAGAGTACGACAGCCCCGACCTTTCGGCTATGCAAAACACCAAAGCAAAAACGGTGCTTTCCGCGTTTACTTCCAAGGAAATAATAAAAAAACTTCAGACGTTCGGTACGTCCGCCGCGGCCGGAAACGGCGCTATAAATAACGAAATAAAAAAACTCGTCAGTTTGGCTTGAAAACTTGAAAAATAGTTTTAAATATAGTAAAATATAAAAGGAGATATATGGGCATAGTCGAACTTTTCAGGCAAATACCCGATATACACTTCACGGAAAACGAAAATATGTCCGATAAAACTTCGCTTTTTGTCGGCGGCAACGCAAGATATTACGTTTGTCCCGACAGCGCGCACGCCGTAATAGAGTGCATAAATGTTGCGTTAAAATCGGGCATACCGTATAAAATAATAGGCAACGGCACTAACCTTTTAGTGTCAGATAACGGCTATAACGGACTTATCGTCCGTACCAAAAATCTTTGCGGGGTACTGCTCGATAAAGGTGAAATAATCGCGCTGTGCGGCACGCCGCTCGGCAAATTCGTAAATTTCGTTTCGGGTTGCGGGCGCACGGGTGCGGAAGGGCTTGTCGGCATCCCCGCGACGGTGGGCGGCGCGCTGACTATGAACGCGGGCGCGTTCGGATATTCGATGTCCGACTACGTAAGCGAGATAACTTGCGTGTCGGGCGGGGAAACGGTGCGGCGCAAAAAGTCGGAGTGCGGCTTCGGCTACAGAACCAGCGCTTTTAAAGATAACGGTGAATTTATCGTTTCGGCGAAATTCCGTTTTCCCAAGCGAAAAACGCTTATAAAAAACGATTTTTGCGGGGCGAGACGGAAACGTCAACCGAGCGGCAGAACGTGCGGTTCGGTTTTTAAAAACCCCGCGGGCGACTTTGCGGGGCGGCTTATAGAAAAGGCGGGGCTTAAAGGCATTACGGTCGGCGGCGCGTGCGTTTCCGAAAAACACGCGAATTTTATTATTACCGAAAGCGGTGCTACTTCGCGCGACGTGTACGACCTTATTGCCAAAATAAAGACGGTTGTTTTTCGCAAATTCGGCGTACGCTTAAAAGAAGAAGTGGAGTATTTAGGAGAGTTCTGATGCGACTTACGGCAGATTACCATACCCATACCGTGTTTTCTCACGGGAAGGGGACGATATACGATAACGTTAAGGCGGCGCTTGACGCGGGGCTTAAGGAAATAGGAATAACCGACCACGGCTTTTCTCATCCCGCTTTTGGGCTTCGGGCAAGAAAAATACCCGTAATGCGCGAACTTTGCACCAAGGCGGAAAAGGAGTTAGGTGTAAAAACCTATCTCGGGATAGAATCCAACATAATAGGGCTTGACGGCGCTACCGATTTAACGGAAAAAAGATACGACGAATTCGATTTGTTTTTGGCGGGGTTTCATAAATTCGTGCTGTTTCACCCGACGGCGTTTTTTAAGTTGTTTACGCCTAATATGCTTACCGCGTACTTAAAAAAGGACAAGCCGTCCGCGTCGCTTGTAAAAACCAACACGAAAACCTTTATCAACGTTATCAAAACCCGCCCCGTGGACGCCATTACGCACCTTAATTTTTACTGTTTTGCGGACGTGGCGGAAGTTGCCAAAGCGGCGGCGGACTACGGCACGTACATAGAACTTAACGCCAAAAAAGTGCATATGACCGACGACGAATTGTATAAAGTCGCAAAGACCGACGCGCGGTTTATAGTAAGTTCGGACGCGCACTCAACCGATAGGGTGGGCGAAATTTCGCTCGTTAAAAAGATGCTTGAGAGAGTAGATATAGACAAAAGCCGCATAGATAATATCGACGGCAGACTACCGAAATTCCGCTTTACGGAATTTAAGGGGGCGGCGGGGCGATGAATTTCGGCGAAACCGTAAAGGAAGAAATTTTTTCAAAGCCCTTAAAGGAAGAGCATTGTAAAAAAGCGTTTTTAGCGGGAATAGTGCGCGGCAACGGCGTACTGTTCGAGAGCGAAGACGGCTACGGGCTGTCCTTTAAAATCGCGGGGGAAAAGCGCGCAATCGCCGTTTCGGAACTTATGGGCGACGTGTTCGGGTTCGATATAAGGGAAATTTCCGTTGCGGAAGACAGGCTTAACCGCAGGGAAATTTTTGAAATAATCATCACCGGAGCGGAAGCGGATAAGGCGCTGTTTGAACTCGGCATATTAAAGGACGCGGCGGACGGCGGAAGCGAAGTTTCGGGTTTTTTCGGCGACATTACAAAGCGGGAGTGCTGTTTCAGGGCGTTTATACGCGGACTTTTCGTAAGTACGGGCAGTTGTACCGTTCCAAGCGGCGACGATGCGGCAAAAACGGGTTATCATCTGGAACTTTGTTTTTCGCACGCGACGACGGCGGAACTGACGAGTGCGGAACTTTTCCGCCGCGGCATAAAAAGCAATATAACGCGGCGTAAAGACAGTTTCGTGCTGTATATAAAGAGCGCGGAAGAAATAAAGGATTTTATCGCCTTTCTGCCCGCGCCCGTTTCGGTATTGAAACTTACCGACGTAATGATAGCGCGGGAAATATTGAACGTGTCTAACCGCCGCAAAAATTGCGATTTGGGCAACGTTAACCGCCAGATAGAAGCGCAGGAGAAAATAATCCGCGCCATCGAAACTATTGAAAACTCGCGCGGACTTGACGCATTACGCCCTGAGCTCAAAGCGACGGCAATCGCGCGCAAAGAGTATGCGGACGACACCCTTTCGGAACTTGCCGAAAGACTTTCTATAACCAAAAGTTGTTTAAACCACAGATTACGTAAAATCGCGGAAATCGCCGCGAATACAAAGACGAAGTAAAAATTACAAGGATAATTATGACAAAGCCTTTCGTTCATTTACATCTTCATACCGAATACAGTCTTTTAGACGGGCTTGCGACAATTCCGCTTGCGATAAAGAAAGCGGCGGAAATGGGTATGCCCGCAATCGCTATGACCGACCACGGCAATATGTACGGCGCGGTGGCGTTTTACGACGCGTGCGTAGCCTATAACGAAAAGGCTAAAAAGCAGGGCAAAAACACCATAAAGCCCATATTCGGTACGGAATTTTACGTTTGCGACGACTTGAAACAGAAATCGCGGTTTACGTCTAACGGCGACGACAGAGACCGCCGCCACCTTATACTTTTAGTCAAAAACGAACAGGGCTATAAAAACATAGCGCGGCTTAACGCTATTGCTTTTTGCGACGGATTTTATTATAAGCCGCGAATAGATTTGGAAACGCTTAAAAAGTACAGCGAAGGGCTTATCTGCCTTTCCGCGTGCGTTGCAGGGGATATTCCGCAGGCGATTTTGCACGGCAATTACGAAAAGGCTGAAAGTTTAATAACATGGTTTAAAGACGTATTCAAAGACGACTTTTATCTCGAAATGCAAAACCACGGCTTAAAAGAAGAGTTAGAAGTCAACCAGTACCTTCGCGCATATTCCAAAAAATACGGCGTAAAGACGGTTGCGACCAACGACGTGCATTACATAGATAAAAGCGACGCGCTTCCGCACGACGTGCTACTTTGCGTGCAGACGCAAAGCCGTTTCGACGACCCGTCGCGTATGCGCTTTTCATCGGACGATTATTACCTTAAAAGTTATGATGAGATGGCAGAACTTTTCCCGAACGATTTAGACGCGCTTGCTACGACAATCGAAATAGCCGAAAAGTGTAATTTCGAGTTCACCTACGGGCATTATATGTTCCCGACATATATTCCCGATACGGGCGAAACGCCTATCGTATATCTCCGAAAACTCATAGATAAAGGCGTAGCGGAAAAGTACGGCAAAGAAACGCCCGCAATAAGGGAGAGAATAGAAAGCGAACTTTCCGTCATCGAAAAGCAGGGGTTTGTAGAATACTTTTTGATAGTATGGGATTATATCAACGCCGCCCGTAATATGGGCATCTCGGTTGGACCGGGGCGCGGCAGCGGCGCGGGTTCTATAGTCGCTTTTTTAATAGGCATAACCGATATAGACCCGTTGAAATACGATTTATATTTCGAACGTTTTTTAAATGCCGAACGTGTTTCCGCGCCCGACTTCGACGTGGACTTTGAAGACAGTCGGCGTGAAGAAGTTATAAACTACGTGCGGAGAAAATACGGCGACGACCACGTGTGCAGAATAATAACGTTCGGCACGATGGCGGCAAAAAACGCCATAAAAGACGTGGGCAGGGTGCTTGGCGTATCCTATTCCGACTGCGACAAGATAACCAAGGCAATCCCCGTAAAGCAGAATAAACTCGGCAAAGAAGTTGAAATCAAGCGCCCTAACGTGTTGCAAAAGGTGTTCGGGTTTTATACGCCGAGCGAAAAAGAGCAAAAAGAAGGTTTGACGGCGGAGCATTTTGCAGTATCCGAACTCGTGGAGATGTATAACGGCAATCCCGAAATAAAAAGGGTAGCCGATATCGCCATGCGTTTAGAGGACACCCCCCGTCAGAGCGGCATACACGCGTGCGGGGTTATAATCGGGCACGATGTTTTGGAAAAGCATATGCCGCTTTCGCGCACTAGCGGTGTAGAAGACATAACCAGCCAGTACACGGGCGTGGAGTTAGAGCATCTGGGCTTTCTTAAAATGGACTTTTTGGGGCTTGTCAACTTGTCCGATATCAAGCGTTGTACGGAATACGTCAAAGAAAATTACGGCAAGACGGTGGACTTTTCGGACAGGTGCTACGACGACCCTAAAGTTTACGAACTTATTTCCAGCGGCAATACCGAAGCAATATTCCAGATAGAATCCCCGGGGTTCAAAAAGTTCCTTAAAGACTTAAAACCCAACTGCCTTGAAGACATAATCGCGGCGGTGTCCTTATACCGCCCGGGACCTATGGAGTCCATACCGAAGTTCGTCGAGAGTAAGCACAACCCCGATAAAATAGTATTTTTGCACCCTATGCTAAAGCCCATATTAGAGCAGACTTACGGCTGTATAGTGTATCAGGAGCAGGTTATGAGAATAGTTCAGGAACTTGCGGGCTACACTTTAGGTCAGGCGGATATGGTTCGCCGTATGATGGGCAAAAAGAAAGTCGAAGCGATGGCAAAGGAAGAAGAAGTCTTTATTAACGGCAAGCCCGAAACCGTGGACGCGCACGGAAAGGTAAGCCGCGCCATAGACGGCTGTATCAAGCGCGGCGTGCCCGAAAAGGTGGCGCGCACCGTTTGGTCGCAGATGAAAGACTTTGCAAAATACGCGTTCAACAAGTCGCACGCCGCGGCGTATTCGGTCATAACCTACCAGACGGCGTACCTTAAAACCTATTACGAACCGGAATTTTTAACGGCAATCTTAAATAACCGCATTACAAAGACGGACGAAGTAAAGCACTACGCCTTTTACGCGCGTAGCGAAGGTATAGAGATGTTGCCGCCCGATATCAACGAATCGGAAGCGTTGTTCTCGGTAAAAGACGGCAAAATCCGCTACGGGCTGGGCGCGATAAAGAATATTGGCGTGGGGCTGATATCGGACATAATAGAAGACAGGCGCGTTAAAGGCAAGTTCGCCTGTTTTGAAGACTTTATTGAACGCGCGGCAGGCTTTAATATCAACAAGCGCATGATAGAAAACCTGATATATGCGGGCGCGTTCGATTCTCTGGGTAAAAAGCGTTCGCAACTTATCGAAGTGTTTGCCGATTATCTCGACAGAGTTCAGGAAAGGAATAAGGATAAATCAAGCAACCAGATTTCTATGTTCGAGACGGTGCTTAAAGATTTCGACAGGTTAGAGATTAACTATCCCGATATAGCGGAATTCGATTCCAAGTACAAACTGTTAAAGGAAAAGGAAGTGTGCGGCGCGTATATTACGGGACACCCCTTATCCGACTATAGAGAACTGTTTAAAAAGTTCAATTTCTCTACCGCAAAATTCGACGAGTATGAAGAAGAAATTATAGAAGCCGACGGTGAAGAACCGCAGGTAAAGCGCACGTTCACTTCCGTAAAAGAAGGGGACAGGGTGTATTTCGGCGGCATAATCACGTCTATAGAAAAGATAATGACAAAGTCGGGCAGTTCGATGGGCTTTATTACGATAGAAGATTTAGACGGTTCGGTGGAGTGTACGGTATTCCCGAAAACTTTGTCGGAAGCACGGGAGTGGATTGTCGACGACGAACTTGTGGAGATTTCGGGCAGAATACACATTAAAGATAACGCAGCGACGGTAAACGTCGATAAAATTTCCAAAATGGAAGTTAAAAAAGCGGAAACTCTTGCAAGCGGCGAAAAGGAATATTTGGCGCTTATTTTGGACGAAAAGGACGATGAAAAACTCGACAGGATTTTCGATATATTAGCGTCTTATTCGGGCGATATACCCGTGTATATGGCAATAGACGGCAAAAAATACGACGCGCATTGTTCTATCAGGCGCTGCGAAGGGTTAAACCTTGAACTGCGCGGCGAACTTTCGGAAAATAATATCGTATTTTTTAAGAAAAAAGTGTAAAACGCCCGTAAAAAAATAGCCAAAATTCGGGCAATGTGTTAAAATAATTCTTGGTAAAAAAATTCGGAATAAATTTTTTTCAGGGTAGACTATGGAAAGAATAGCGGTATTGACAAGCGGCGGCGACGCGCCGGGGATGAACGCATGCATAAGGGCGGTGGTAAGAACTGCGCTTAACAACAAAATGGATATTTACGGCGTAGAACGCGGCTATGCGGGGCTGATAAAAGGCGAAATAACCCGTCTCGGCACGCGTTCCGTTTCCGATATGATTCATAAGGGCGGCACGTTTTTAAGAACGGCACGCTGTCCCGAATTCAAGGACGTAGAAGTTCAGCGCCGCGCGGCGGAAGCGCTTGCGGCATACGGCATCGAAGGGCTTGTTGTAATCGGCGGCGACGGTACTTTCCGCGGCGCAAAAGACCTGTCGGAGAATTTCGGAATTAAAGTCGTCGGTATTCCGGGAACAATAGATAACGATTTATCTTATACCGATTATACAATCGGGTTCGATACGGCGGTAAACACGGTGCTGTGGGCGATAAACAATCTGCGCGATACTATGCACTCTCACGACAGGGTG
>CAMOVY010000053.1 GCA_946627905.1 uncultured Clostridia bacterium | reverse complement strand
CGTTTATAAGCCCGTCAAGGTTAAAATCATTGTAAACTATTTTTACTTCCCCGACCGATTTATCAGGCTCTTTATAAAAGCGCAGAACGTTTTCCTGCTGTTTTAATTTCTCGCTCGCTTCCTTAAACAATTTGTATTCTTCGAGTTGACGGATAAGCGCCTGTTCCGCGTCTTCCGCGTTATCGTCTAAAATCTCTATTTTCGGAAGCAGCGATTTGGACTTGATTTCCAAAAGCGTTGCCGCCATATTCAGGTACTCGCTGGCTTTGTCTACGTCTAAAACGGAAACGCCGTTTATGTACGCCAAAAACTGTTCGGTAACTTGGGACACGAATATGTCTTTAATTTCGATTTTCGCTTCCTTTATAAGATGAAGCAAAAGGTCAAGTGGCCCTTCGAAATTTGCAAGTTTTGTAGAATAATCGACAACCGATTCAAATTCCGCCATTAAAAAATCAACCCCCAGAACGCCGTTATCGGCACGCTTATATATCCAACTATAAAGTTAATCGCCGTACCTAAAATATCCAAATAATGAAATCCCGTAAAGTCCGCTATAAAACTTAACAGTATTAAAGCGTAAAGCACGTATATTCCGTAAGTTTTATAATCGTAATAAAACCTTGTTTTGCGCTTTATAAAACAATCCACAACCCGAAATCCGTCCAGCGGGAAAATCGGCAAAAGATTGAACACGAAAAACACCAGACTTAAAACAAAGACGTAAGATAAAGACGTTTGCAAAACGGTGGTAAAAAGCCCGAACTCCGGAATATTCAAAGAAAGATAGTAAAGCGGTAAAAACAAAAACGCGGTAATGTAGTTCATAACGACGCCAGCGATTGCCACCAAAAAACTGTCAAGCCTGTAATGTTTGAAATTCGCGGGGTTTACAGGTACGGGCTTTGCCCAGCCGAAACCGACGGCAACGAACATTAAAAGCCCCAAAACATCAAAGTGAGCGAGCGGATTAAGCGTATACCTGCCGTACATACGCGGCGTGTAATCGCCCGATTTTACGGCAACGAAAGCGTGCGCGAATTCGTGTAATGGCAGAACGATAAGCAGTGCTAAAAATATCGATATATATTTTATCGCACTTTCTACCATTTCACCACCTTAATTATTAAACAACTATATTAATAATTATATAATAAGCGTGTAAAAATTGCAAGAAAAAACGCCCGAAAATCAGGCGTTTACGTTTATAAAATATTTTGCGCGTTTATATATCGTTGCGCACAAGGTCTTCAAAAGTCTGACCTTTAACGCATAAATACGATTTTCCGTTTTCCGCCATCACTACGGGCGGCACGCAATTGCGGTTATAATTACTCGCCATCGAATAGTTGTAAGCGCCCGTTGAAAGCACCGCAACAAGTTCCCCTTCGCGCATTTCGGGAAGATTTACGTTTTCCGCTATAACGTCCCCGCTTTCACAACACTTGCCCGCTACGGTGTAAGTCGTGTCGGGCTTGTCGTGTAAACGTTCCGCCGCTAATACCGTGTATTTTGCTTGGTATAACGCGTATCTCGGATTTTCGAACATACCGCCGTTTACCGAAAGATAGTTTTTAAGTCCTGCTATCCGTTTTATTCTGCCGACGGTGTATAAAGTTATTCCCGCTTCGCCGACTATAGAGCGCCCCGGTTCGAATATAAGATACGGCTTTTCTATGCCCTTTTCCGCCAAGCAAGCGCACAGTTTTTCGCATATGCATTTAATATAATCGGCGTAGTCCGCGCAGCCGAATTTCGGGTCGCCGTCGGTATAATATATGCCGAACCCGCCGCCTAAATTAAGCACGGAAAGTTTTGCGCCGAAATCTAGGGCGACTTTTTTATAGTAATCGACCATTTTTTCCACGGCAATCAGAAAAGAAGTTTTTTCAAATATCTGCGAGCCGATATGACAATGCAATCCGCAAAAATCAACGTGGGATTTAGAAACGAGTTTTTTAGCGGCAGTATCCGCGTCGCCGTTTGCAATAGAAAAGCCGAACTTCGAATCGGGTTTTGCCGTCTGAATATAATGATGAGTATGCGCTTCTACCCCGGGGTTTACGCGAAGTAGAACGCGCTGTTTAACTTTATATTTTGCGCAAATGGCGTCAATATCGTCTATTTCAGATAGCGCGTCTATCACGACGTATCCGACGCCGCTTTGTATTGCGTATTCTAAATCCGCAAAACTCTTGTTATTCCCGTGAAAGCACAAATTTTCAGCGTCCGCGCCCGCAAACAGAGCGGTAAAAATTTCGCCGCTTGACACGACGTCCGCCCCAAGCCCCGCTTCTTTTACTATTCTGTAAATTTCTTTACAGCAAAACGCTTTCGATGCGTAAAATATTTTGCCGTAGCCGTAATATTTTTCAAGACTTTCGGCAAAGGTTTTGCAGACGTTTTTAATATGCGCTTTATCGAAAACGTACAAAGGCGTGCCGTATAAAGACGCCAAATCTTTTACGTCCACGCCCCCGATTTGTAATATGCCGTTTTTACCTTCGGATAATGTGTTTCTTGCGTTCATAACACGTTTCCCTTGTTTTTTCTTAAATTTTAACAATTAAAACGTATGCTTGTCAATTATTATATAATATTTTTTTCTTATAGCACGTATTAGTTTATTTAAGATACTATCGACCACTTCGCGCCGATATCTTCTAAAACGTCGAAATAAGTTTTGACTTTTATATCTTCCGCCGCCTTTACCGCTACCGAATCGATTTTCACGCCGTTTTCGTAAATATCGAGTACGCCTATTATATCGTTTGTATAAACGGGCGCTTTAACGCTTTTATCGGGAATAAAATCAAATTCGAAACTTCTTTTTTCGTTCTTTTTATTCAAAACCTTTACGGCGCGTTCGCTGATTGCCGAAACTTCGGCTTTTTTGCCGCCTTTAACGCTTACGGTAAAATCAAGCGGTTTACTATTATCTATAACCGTCTTATTTTCGTAATTTGCAAAACCGTAGTTAAACGCTGACGAAACTTCTTTAAATCGGGTTTTGCTGTCGGGTGCGGAAATTACCACCGAAATAAGTCGCAGCCCGTCGCGCGTTGCCGAAGCGCACAAACAATGCCCCGCTTCCGACGTATAACCCGTTTTACCGCAGTCGCAACCCTTATAATATCTTATAAGTTTGTTGGTATTTGAAATCTCGGTAATTCTGCCTTCGGGATGTTTTATTTCGTCCATCCAGACGGTGGAAAATCTGAAATAATCCTTATGCTTAATAAGTTCCGAAAACATTTTTGCAACGTCTTTTGCCGAAGAGTGTTGTCCCGCTTTAGGTAGCCCCGTACAGTTTACGAATACCGTATTATCCATACCGAGCGATTTTGCCTTTTCGTTCATTTTTTCAACGAAAAGGTCTTCGCTGCCGCAAATGGTTTCAGCCATAGCCACGCAGGCGTCGTTTGCGGACGCGACGGTTATGCTTTTTAACAATTCATCGACGGAATATTCTGCGCCCGCTTCTAAAAACACTTGCGAACCGCCCATGCCCGCGGCAGTTTCGCTTACGACTATCGTGTCGTTATAAGACATATCGCCGTTATCTACGCTTTCAAAACATAAAAGCAGAGTCATTATTTTGCACATGCTTGCAATAGGATACGCCGCATTTTCGTTATGCGCATTAAGCACCGTGCCCGATTCCGCGTCCACTAAAATAGAAGATTTACTTAAACCTTTAACTTCTTCGCTTTTTGATAAAACCGTATTGTCTGCAAACGCCCTGCTTACCATAGTATAACTGAAAAACACACTGAAAGATAACACGAAAGCAATGGCTATAAAAAATATTGAAAAATTCTTTCTCATAATATCACCTTAAAAATATTGTCTGTATCATTGCGATTTTTATTCGTTATGTCAGACATAATTTTATATTAAAACTTATTTGTCTAACATATTATTTATTGAAATACCGAAACCGCGCGTCGGGTCGTTTATAAATACGTGCGTTATTGCGCCGACGAGTTTACCGTTCTGCACTATAGGACTGCCGCTCATACCCTGCACTATGCCGCCCGTTGAGTTTAACAGTTCTTTATCGGTAATTTTAATCACGTAATTTTTATTGCCCGAAAAAGCGTTGTCGGCCTTTATTATGGATATTGAATATTCTTTCGGGGTACTTCCGTTTATCGTGGTATAAACTACCGCGTCGCCCATTTTACCTTCTCCGATTTCTATCTTTTTCAGGTCTTTTATATCGAATTTGTCGTTCACCGTGCCGAAAACACCATATTCGGTGTTGCCGTCTATAACGCCTATTTCTTCTTTTTTCAATATAACGCCCCGAAGTTCGCCGGGCGCGCCCCTTTCACCCTTAACGCAACCCGTAATATTGCAAGCGTAAATTTTGCCTTTGATAATTTTTAATAAATCGCCGTTTTCGTCAAGTACGGGATGCCCTAAAGTCGCTATTCTGTCTTTATCTATATAAGTTATCGTGCCTATGCCGCTGATTTCGTCTCTTATGAAAATGCCGAGTTTTTTATCTCCGTTTAAGTCGGTTGCGGGCGTTATTTCCGCGGTGCATATGTTGCCGCATCTTAAGTATTCTACTTTTATACCGCCGCTTGTAAGACTTATTACCCTTTCAACGTCTTTGGCGCTGTTTACTTCGGTATTTTCTATATAATATATAACGTCGCCTATTTGCAGCCCCGCGTCTTTAGACGGGCTTTTTACACCTTCTTCGGTTATCACGTCCGAAAGCCCCGCAATAAGCGCGCCTCTCGTCTGCATATTAAATCCAGCGGGCGCGCCGCCTAAAAACACCGTGCGGTTTTCCGCATACGCTACGTTCCCGTTAAAAAAGAAAGCGCAACAGGTAAAACCTACAGCAAGTAAAAAAGCAATGATTTTTCTCTTCATATTCACCCCGTCTTTTCTATTTTTTGCAACCGATAAAAAAATATGCGTAAAAACAAAAACCCCGTAAACCTTAAAAGGTCTACGGGTAAATGTTTAACGTCTACGGGTGTTAAACAGTCTTTGCTTTATATTCGGTTGCTTTTTTAATAAGCGATTTGGCGTGTTCTTTGGCGGAAAGATTGTCCGCGTCGCCGCCCGAAAGCCGTATAATTTCGTTTATCTTACCATTATCGTCCAGCGTTTTTACGGTGGTTATGGTTTTGTCGGCGGTCTCCGTCTTTTCGATAAGAATATTGTTGTCTGCAAAAGACGCTATCTGTGGCAGATGCGATACGGCGATAACCTGCACGGTCGCGGAAATTTTCACTAGTTTTTCAGCGACAACCCACGCTATTGCGCCGCTTATTCCCGCGTCTATTTCGTCGAAAATAAAAGTATAAATATCGTTGTATTTTGCCGTTTGCGCCTTAATCGCAAGCATAAATCGGCTCATTTCTCCGCCGCTTATAACGTCGGATAACGGTTTTACGGGTTCGCCCGAATTTGCCGAAAACATAAACGATATTTCGTCAAAACCGTTATAACCGCTGAATTTACAGTCTTCAAAATCGGGTATATCGTTGAATTTGATAAAAAATTGCGACTTGTTCATGCCGAGTTCGGTAAGTTCTTTCAGTACGTTTTTGGCAAAGATTTCGGCGTAAACCCTACGGGTTTTGCCGAGTTCCAGATATATCGAATACAATTCTTTTTGGGCGTCGGCAATTTTGCTTTGCAGTTTTTCCGCGTATTCAGCAAAATTATCCAGCCGCTCTTTTTCGTTGGCGGCATTGTTATAAAAACTTATCAAAGCGCCGTAATCGCCGCCGTATTTTCTGAATAGGTTTTTAATAACGCCAAGCCGTTCTTCTATTTGGTCAAGGCTGTATTCGCTGTATCCTAAATCGTCTAACCTGTCGGATACCGCGCTTAAAATATCGTCTGTTTCAGCGTAAACACCGTTAAGCCTGTCGTAAAGCGCTGAATATTCTTCGCTAAAAGAAGATATGCCGCCTAAAGCGCGCGTCGCGTTTGCAAGAATATCCGAAACGCCGCCTTCGTCTTCGATACTGCTTTTGACGGCGGAAAGCGCGTTGATTATTTTTTCCCTGTGTAAAAGTTTATCTTTTAACGCGGTTAATTCTTCAAACTCGTTTTCCTTTATATCCGCGGTCTCTATTTCGCGTATCTGATAACTTAAAACGTCGGCTTTTATAAGTCTTGCCGCTTCGTCGCCGCCCGCGGCGGAGAGTTCTTCGGTAAGTTTTTTATAGTCTGCATAGGCGTTTTTCGATTTCGTTATCAGTTCCCCGTCCTGTATGCCGCAAAGTTTATCTATAAGTTTTAACTGATTTGCGGCGTTTAAAAGATAAAAATGTTCGCTTTGCCCGTGCACGTCGATTAAAAGCGCCGTCAGGCGTTTTACCATCGATACCGTGGCGGAATTGCCATTGATTGAAACGGTGTTTTTGCCGGAAAGGTTGAACTTTCGCGTGATTATCAAAACGTCGTCTTTTTCGAAACCGAATTCGTCTAAAACGGAATACACGCCGTCGCTTAAAAATCCGAACTCCGCGGATACCGTGCACTCGGTTTCGCCGCTTCTTATAAGCGTTTTATCCGCCTTAGCGCCTAAAACGAAATTAAGCGACTCTAAAATAACGGATTTTCCCGAACCCGTTTCGCCCGATAAGACGTTAAACCCCGCCGTAAAGTCTATTACCGCGCTTTCAATCAAAGCGACGTTTTTTATCACGAGCCTAGTTAGCATTAAACCGACCTTAAGATTTTTACGATAATTTCCGCGTCGGAGTTGGTTTTCGCAACTATTAGAAGCGTGTCGTCCCCCGCGATAGTTCCCAAAATCTGCGGAATACTCATCTGGTCTATCGCCATGCCCGCGGAACTGCCGTTGCCGTTAAGCGTTTTAACGACGATAAGATTGTTCGCGGCGACGATTGACACCGTGATTTGTTTAAATAAATCCTTTATTTTTTGCGGAATATCCGAATTTATTTTATCCGCCTTTTTATAGACCGATTTTCTGTCTACGCCTTCCACTTTAATAAGGTCTAATTCGTTTATATCGCGCGAAACGGTCGCTTGCGACACGTCGAAACCCATACCGATAAGTTTTTCGGTCAATTCTTCCTGCGTGGAAATTTCGTTTTCCTTTATAATCGCGCAGATTGCGTTAAGCCTGTCTTTTTTAGTCATTTTCCCTTACCTTTCCTGCAATTTATTGTTTAAGCGGGCGAAAAAATCAAACCCCTTTTTACGTAAAAATATCGTTTTTCTTTCCGCTTTAATAATGTTAACGCTGTCGCCCTGCTCTAAAAAGCCGACGAGTTTGCCGTCTATAAACAGCCCCGCTTTTGCGCCGCCTTCGTGCGTCAGCGTAAATTTTTCGTCAGCCGAACATACGAAGGGTTTTGCCGAAAACGAGTGCGCCGATACGGGTGTAAGACATACCGCCTGAACGTCTGGCGCGATAACCGCGCCGCCTGCGGACAGCGAATATGCCGTCGAACCCGTGGGGGTTGCCAAAATTACGCCGTCGCCCGTTATCGTCTGCAAAGTGCAATCGCCTATTTTAACGCCAAGACTTACCACCAACCGCTTATCTTCTTCGTACGTTCTCGAAATAACCGCGTCGTTAAGCGCGTAATAGGTCTTGTTTT
>CAMOVY010000052.1 GCA_946627905.1 uncultured Clostridia bacterium | reverse complement strand
CGACGGTTGTGTTATCGAAACGTTCAACAGCGCGTTGTCGCACGAGGATTTTAACGGTACTAACGCTTTTCTGCCCGATATTTCTTTGGGGAACGGGTTTTACGTTGCCAAACTTAAAAGGATAAAGTGATTTGAAGAAAATTGCGCTGGACTTGTCTTACGACGAGTGGAAAAAACACATAGCCGAAACGGGTGAAAAATCTTTCCGTGCAACGCAAATTTTCAGGGCGTTGCACAGGGGGCTGGATTTTTCCGAAATGACGGAAATACCCAAGCCGTTCCGCGACAAACTCGGTGAGAGTTTTTACGCACAGGGCGCTACGATTATAAAAACGCTTAAAAGCGCGGACGGCACGGAAAAATTTTTGTTCGGTCTGCAAGATAAAAACGTGGTGGAAGGCGTGCTTATGAAATACAAGTACGGCTACACGCTTTGCGTGTCGACGCAAGTCGGGTGCAGGATGAATTGTGCGTTTTGCGCTTCGGGACTTAACGGGCTTGTCCGCAACCTTTCACGCGGGGAAATCTTGGGCGAAGTAATAGCGGTAAACAGGTATTTGGGCGGCGACGTTGCGGATAAACGCAAAATAATAAACGTCGTACTTATGGGTAGCGGCGAGCCGCTTGATAACTATGACGAAACCGTCGGGTTTTTGCGGCTGGTGTCAGAGCCAGAAGGTATAAATATAAGCCAGCGGAATATAAGTTTATCGACGTGCGGAATTGTGCCTAAAATGTATAAACTTGCGGAAGAAGGCGTTTCGGTAAATCTTACTGTTTCTTTACACTCGCCGTTCGATGAAGAAAGAAAGCGCATTATGCCTATCGCTAACACCTATACGATAGGTGAAATTCTGGACGCGTGCGCAGACTACTTCGACAAAACGGGCAGAAGATATATTTTCGAATACGTTTTAATTAAGGGTGAAAACGATACCGAGCGCCACGCCGAAAGGCTTATAGAACTGCTTAAAAACCGCCCCTGCCACGTCAACCTTATAAGGCTTAACGAAGTAAAGGAGCGCGCACTTAAAGGCGGTACGGAAAAGGACGCGTACAGATTTTTAGGGCTTTTAACTAAAGGCGGGCTTTCTGCTACTCTTCGCAGAAAAATGGGCGAAGATATAGACGGGGCGTGCGGGCAACTTCGGCAAAGGTATATAGAAGAAACGGGAAACTGATTTTTTAAAATTTCAATCAATAAGGAGCAAAGGAAATGAGACAAATAAAAATTGCGCCGTCAATGCTTTCCGCGGACTTTTCGCGGTTCGGCGAAGAAACAAGGTCTATTACCGAAAGCGGCGCGGATATTCTGCATATGGACGTGATGGACGGAAGTTTCGTTAAAAACATTTCTTTCGGACCTAAATTCATAAAGGACGCAAGACCTTATTCAAACCTTGTTTTCGACGCGCATTTGATGATAGTTAATCCGTGGAATTATATAGAGCGGTTTGCGGAAGCGGGCGCGGACATAATAACCGTGCATTTCGAAGCGTGCAAAGAAAGACTTAAAGACACGCTTAAAGCGATAAAGGGGTTAGGCGTAAAATGCGGCGCGGTAATAAATCCCGATACGGAAGTTTCCGCCGTTAAAAGCGTTATAGAAGACTGCGATATGCTGGTTTTAATGAGCGTGTTCCCGGGGTTCGGCGGGCAAAAATTTATCGAAAGCGTGCTGCCGAAAATCAAGGAAGCGGACGAACTTATCTTAAGTACGGGTAAAGATATAGACCTTGAAATAGACGGGGGAATAACCTGCGAAAACGTGGGGGCTGTAAAACGCGCGGGCGCTAACGTCATAGTCGCGGGCAGCACCGTTTTCAAAGAAAAAGATAGGGCGGCGGTTATAGAAAAACTCCGCAATATTTAATCTATCACTTTTTCGGACTTAACAGCATACTCTATGATATATAAAACTTTTCAGGGGTATATTATGAGAATATATTGCTTTAAGCCGCCGAAGTTCGTAAGGGGAATATTAAGACTTGTTTTTGCGTCTAAACTGAAACGTAATGCGTAATAAACACCCGCGCCCCGACCTTAAACTTAAGGTCGGGGCGCGGGTGTTTATTTTTCAAACCGTTTTAACGTAAATTAAATAAGACTTACTATAGTTTCGCTTATTTTGTCCGTTTTTTCAAGTTGTTCGGCAAGATTTTTAAATACGTTCGGTACGTCCGCGTAAGCACACTCTTCGATTTTAAGATTATTGAAATTTATCGCCTTGTTTGCTATAAGGTTTATGCTTGCCGCAGTATTGCCGAAGCCCGTGTTTATACAATGGATATCGAGTTGTTTTTTGACCGCTTGCGTAAAATACACGGGACCGGTTTTGTTGGTTGTGCCTGTGAACACGACCGCCGCGCCGAAAGAAGCGAGAGAAAACGCTTTGGCAACGGGGATATTGCAGTCGGCAACGTAAACGACCTTATCGGTCATACGCCCGCTTGTGATATTAGAAACTTCTTTCTGCCAGTTGTCGTCAGGACCTAACGCATAATAAATGCCGGATTTTTTGACGGCTTCGTAATTGTCTTTATCGAGCGACATGACGATGGGGACAGCCTGATAGTAAATAAGTAATTGTGAAAAAATGTTCCCGAAATTATTTGCGCCGACAACCGCCACGTAATCGCCTTTTTGGATGTTCAACTTATCGAATACCGCAAGGGCAAGCGAAATGTGGTTAATAAAAAGCGCTTGGTTATCGGACACGCTGTCGGGAAGAGCAAAAAGTTTTTCAGGCGCGGCGGAAACGAAATCGCTTAAAAATCCGTCGAAATCTTCGCCGGCTACCTGCAAGTCGGAACATTTGCTATAGTCGCCCTTTTTACAGTTATAGCACTCGTTGCACTCTCTTACGGGTTCTACGTAAACGCGTTGACCTTTTTCGAGTTCGAACAGATTGTTGTCCGTTTCGCTTATAACGCCTATACCGGCGCTACCCATAATAACGTCAGCAAGTTCCGTTTCGCCCGTGTAGCGCAAAACGTCAGGCAAGGTGATAAGCGCTTTAGTCGTGCGAACCTTGGCAATATGGTTTTCTTCCGAAACGTCAGCCGTTTCTTTTTCCGAAAGAGTAAAAGGTTTAATCAGTTTATAACCTTTCATATCCGCTCCGTGAAAGTTGAAATTTATCATATTGTACAACAAAACCAAATAAATTGCAAGCAAATATGCCCCTGTTAGCCAAACTATGCGTTTAAAAATAAATTTCTTTAAAATTTGAAAAATCGTTTGCTAACAGTTGACTATTTTTCCAAAATATAATATAATATCACGGTAAAATACATTACGAGGTGCGTTATGAAACAGGAAATTCATCCGGACTATCACGAAGTTACCGTGGTTTGCGCTTGCGGGGAAACTTTTAAGACCGGTTCCACTAAAAAAACAGACGTTATAAAGGTTGATATTTGCAGTAAATGTCATCCGTTCTTTACGGGTAAGCAAAAACTGGTTGATACCGGCGGCCGTGTTGATAAATTCAACAAGAGATACAGCAAAGCAAAATAGGTTCTGTTTTAAGCACGGCTTTAAGGAGTTTTTGTACCTTAAAGCCGTTTTTTATACCTTGCGATATGAGTAAAACTAAAACCGAACAACTTAAAAAGCGTGTGTCTATCGGCGGTCAGGCGGTGTTAGAAGGCGTGTATATGCGTGGCGAAAAGGCGGAGGCCACCGCCGTGCGCGACGCGGACGGTATTATCCGTTTGGAAACCAAACGCAGAAAGTCCGCGCGCAGGAACGTGTTTTTACGCTTGCCGTTAATTCGCGGTATAGTCGCTTTTATCGACGCGCTTTTCGGCGGTACTAAAACGCTTATGCGTTCCGCGGAAGTGTACGGGGAAGGCGAACCGTCAAAATTCGAAAAGTGGCTTGCCGAAAAACTTAAGATAAACGTTATGACGGTTGTCAGCGTTATTTCCGTGCTTTTGGGGCTTGTACTCGCCGTAGTTCTTTTTATGTTTTTACCGCAACTTATTCGCGGCGGGCTGGAAAAACTTTTCGGTATACGGTTCGGCATATGGGCGAAGAATTTTATCGAAGGCGGGGTAAAACTGCTTATTTTCGTGCTGTATATACTTTCGGTATCGCTGCTTAAGGATATAAGGCGAACCTTTATGTATCACGGCGCGGAGCATAAGACCATAACCTGTTTCGAACGCGGACTTGATTTGACGGTAGAAAACGCAAAAAAATGCCCGCGCGTGCACGACAGATGCGGCACAACGTTTATCGTTTTCGTGCTGTTTATAAGTATAATCGTTATGGCTTGCGTAGAAGCGCTTTTAGGGCAGAGCGTTCAGGGCGCGTTAAGGGTGCTTTTAAAACTTGCGCTTTTGCCCGTAGTCGCGGGTATTTCGTACGAACTTTTAAAACTGCTTGCTAAAACCAAAAGCCCCTTGGTATATCCTTTGAAAGCCCCCGGGTTTTTATTGCAACTTTTGACTACGCGTGAACCTGATAACGAAATGCTTGAAGTTGCCATAACTTCCTTTAAGGCGGTTTACGAAATGGATAACGACGAGAGTATTGCGGAACGGCAATTCGCGTTGCCCGAAAAACGGGTGGACGTGTTTAATAAAGTAAAGGCAAAACTTAAAGAAAACGGCATAGAAGAAGACGCGGAAGCGGAGTGGATAGTTTCTTTAAGCTTAGGCATAAAGCGCGACGAAGTCAATACGGACAATCTTGTGTCGGTTAAAAACGCGGAAAAGATTTACGCGCTGACGGACGAAAGAATTACGGGCAGACCGCTTTGGTACTGCGTCGGAGACACGGATTTTTACGGATACAGAATTAAAACCGACGAAAGGGCGCTTATTCCGCGCCCCGAAACGGAACTTTTGGTAGAAAACGCGTTAAAATGTATAGACGAGACTAAAACCGTGCTGGATTTATGCACGGGTAGCGGCGCTATAGCGGTTGCCGTCAGCAAGGAAACGGGCGCTTGCGTATACGCTTCGGATATAAGCATAGACGCGCTTAAACTCGCCAAAGAAAACGAAGAGATAAACAACGCGAAAATAAAATTCGTTTTAAGCGATATGTTCGAAACGTTCGACAGCGAAAAGTTTGACGTTATAATATCTACCCCGCCGTATATAAAAAGCGAAGATATAAAAGGACTACAGAAGGAAATACGGGATTTCGAGCCGATTTCGGCGCTTGACGGCGGCGAAGACGGGCTACATTTTTACCGCATAATCGCAAAAGACGCGCCGAAGTTCTTAAACAAAGGCGGAATACTGTTTTTGGAGTGCGGTATAGGGCAGGCGGAAGAAATCAAGCAAATGCTTAAAGACTTTTCGCAAATTGACATAATAAAAGATTACGAAAACATCGACAGAATCATAAAGGCGGTACTTTAATGTTTAAAAAACTCGACAAGATGTTAGAGCGCTATGAAAAATTAAACGAACTCGTAGGGCGTGCGGACGTTATCGCGCGGATAGACGAGTGGAAAGCGTACACGAAAGAACTTGCCGATATGTCCGAAACGGTGGAAAAATACACCGAATATAAAAAAGTCAGTAAAGAGTTGTCCGATTTGGAACGGGATATTGCGGCAGAAACGGATAAAGAGATGAAAGACCTTATGGAAGAAGAGATTTTGTCCTGTAAGGATAAACTCGAAAAAATATCTTCCGAACTGCGTATTCTGTTGCTTCCGAAAAATCCCGACGACGATAAAAACGTTATTATGGAAATCCGCGCGGGCGCGGGCGGTGAAGAAGCCAGCCTTTTTGCCTACGAATTATACAGAATGTACGTAAAATACGCCGAAAAGAACCGTTGGAAAACCGAAGAGATTGACAACAACTCCACAGAACTCGGCGGAGTTAAGGAAGTTGTGTTTTCAATTTCGGGCAAGTCGGCGTTCGGTAAGTTAAAATACGAAAGCGGAGTGCACCGCGTACAGCGCGTTCCCGAAACGGAATCGCAGGGCAGGGTACACACTTCTACCGCAACGGTGGCGGTGCTTCCCGAAGCGACGGACGTTGAAATAAATATAGACGAAAAGGACTTGCGCGTAGATACTTTGCGTTCGAGCGGCGCGGGCGGTCAGCACATAAACAAAACCGAATCGTGTATAAGGCTTACGCATATTCCGACGGGAATAGTGGTACTTTGTCAGGACGAGCGTTCGCAGACTAAAAATCGCGAAAAGGCTATGAAAGTCTTAAAAAGCCGTCTTTACGACTACTATCAGTCGCAGGCGGATAAAGAATATTCCGAAAACAGGCGCAGTCAGGTGGGAACGGGCGACCGTTCGGAGCGGATAAGGACTTACAACTTTCCGCAGGGGCGCATAACCGACCACAGAATAGGGCTTACCTTATATTCGCTGGACAGTTTTATGATGGGGAATTTAGATGAGATGATAGAAGCGCTTAACATTGCCGACAGGGAAAGTAGACTTGCGGCGGGTTTTGACGAAGATTAAAGGAGAAAAGTATGGTTTCCAAGAAAGTCAGCAACATTAAACCGTCTTTGACGCTGGAGATAACGGCAAAGGCAAAAAAAATGAAAGCTTCGGGCATCTCCGTTATAGGTTTCGGCGCGGGCGAACCGGATTTTAACACGCCCGAATACATAATAAACGCGGCAAAGCACGCACTCGATATCGGGTTTACCAAGTATACGCCCGCATCGGGTATGCAAGAACTTAAAACCGCTATCTGCGATAAATTCTTAAAAGATAACGGGCTATCGTACGAACCTTCTCAAATAGTCGTGTCGTCAGGCGCAAAGAGTTCTTTGTATCACGCTATCTGCACAATAGTCGACGAAGGGGACGAAGTTGTTTTGCCTTCGCCGTACTGGCTGACTTATCCCGAACTTGTGGGGCTTGCGGGCGGCAAAACCGTTTTCGTAAACACTAAAGCGGAAAACGGCTACAAAATCACCGCGGAAGAACTTGAAAAGGCGATAACGCCTAAAACCAAGTGTTTTATACTCAATTCGCCTAACAATCCGACGGGCGCGGTTTATTCGGAAGAAGAAATCAAATCGCTTGCCAAGGTCGTTGAAAAACACGGTTTATACGTCGTTTCGGACGAAATTTACGAAAAGTTAGTTTACGGCGGCGCAAAACATTATTCGATTGCCGCGTGCGGAGAATACCTTAAAGAACATAACGTAATAGTAAACGGTATGAGTAAAACTTACTCTATGACGGGCTGGCGTATAGGTTATATTGCCGCGCCTTTGGAAATAGCCAAAGCCGTTTCAAGTATGCAGAGCCATACTACGAGCAACGCTTGTTCCATAGCGCAATACGCGTCGGTTGAAGCGTTAAATTCCCTAGAGAGCGAAAAATTCGTTTCCGAAATGCAGTCGGTTTTCGACGAAAGAAGAAAATATATGATGCGGCGCATAGACGAAATCCCGTGCCTTAAATATTCCGAACCGGCGGGCGCGTTCTATATGTTCGTAGACGTTTCAGGAGTTTACGGCAAAAAATATCAGGATGAAGTTATAGACGGGTCGCTGTCTTTTGCGGACGCGGCGCTTAAAAAGGGCGTAGCGGTAGTCCCCGGCGTGGCTTTCGGCAACGACGACTGTATAAGGCTTTCTTACGCGATATCTATTGAAGATATTAAAGAAGGTATTGACAGAATAGCAGAATTTATTAAGGAGGTAAAGTGATGCACAGAAAAACGATTGAAACCAACAAAAAGACCAATCTGCTTGAAGAGGGTTATTATAAATATCCTTTGCAGGACGTAAAACATCCGCAACTATTTAGAGACGTTTTCGATTACGAACAC
>CAMOVY010000051.1 GCA_946627905.1 uncultured Clostridia bacterium | reverse complement strand
CATAGCGGGGCGGGCGGCGAGAATCATAAGGTCGCTGCCGTGAAAACCGTTAAGGTAATAATCAAGCCCACGATATCCCGTCCTTATGCCGCGGAATTTAGAAGAGTCCTTTGCGAGCTCGTCCAAAGTCGTCATAACTTCTGGAAGAACCGAACCGATTTTATAAATTTCGCTGGTATCGGCGTCGTTCGCTATATCGTAAACGGTTTTTTCGGCAAGGGCTAAAGAATTCTTTTCGTCCTGACTATTTACGCACTCCGATATTATGCCCGTAGCGCCGCCTATAAGCCTGCGTAGCATACTGTCCCTCTTTACCATAGAAAGGTAAGTCGCGTAGTTTGCGGAAGACGGCAGTATGTCGGTTAAACCCGTTATGTACGAAACGTCTCCCGCGTTTTTAAGATTGCCCTGCTTTTCCAGCATATCGGTAAGCGTGATTATATCCACCGTGCGGTTTTCGTTTATAATATCCGCTATAGCGGTGAAAATCAGTTTATGCGAAGACACGAAAAAGTCGTCTTCGTGCAAAAATCCCGCGACTTCCACCTGAATTTTGGGGTCTAAAATTATACATCCTAAAAGTGCCTGTTCGGCTTCTAAACTGTGCGGCATTTCGTTTTTTACTTTACTTGCCATACCATTTTCTCCTTTATCTTTTGCGGCTATAATTTCTTAAATTCTTCGAGTACGTCTTTAAAAACTTTGAACGCACCTGTATACGGCTTATCGGTAGTTAAGTCCACACCCGCTTTTTTAAGCAGTTCCACGGGGCTGTCGGACCCGCCCGAAGACAAAAATTCAAAGTAGTCTTTTACCGCGGGCGCACCTTCCGTCAAAATTCTGTCCGCAATCGCCAGCGCGGAAATAATGCCCGTCGCGTACTTGTACACGTAAAACGCGCGGTAAAAATGCGGAATACGCGCCCACTCGTACTTAATTTCGCCGCCGTGCGTTATCGCCTTTCCGTAATACTTTTTGTTTAAGGAAAGGTAAATTTTACTCATATTGTCTTTATTAAGCGGCTCGCCCTTTTCCACTATAGAGTGCACCTTTTCTTCAAATTCCGAAAACTGCGTTTGGCGGAACAGCGTCGTTCTTATCATTTCCAAAAGGTAAGAAAGCAGATACTTTTTAAGTTTTACGTCCTTTTCCGATTTCAAAAGATAGCGGCATAAAAGGACTTCGTTTACGGTGCTTGCGACTTCCGCCACGAATATTTTGTAATCGGCTTTAGCGTAGGCTTGCGTGCGGTTGGAAAAATAAGAGTGTATACTGTGCCCCATTTCGTGCGCTATGGTAAACACGTCGTGCGTGGTCTTTTGGTAATTAAGCAGCACGAAGGGGTGCGTGTCGAACACCGCTATACTGTACGCGCCGCTCCTTTTGCCGTCCGCCTCAAAAACGTCCAGCCATCTTTCGTCGTGCGCCTTGTTAAGAAGTGCCACGTACTCTTCGCCAAGTACCGAAAGCCCTTTTACCACGAGTTTGTACGCTCTATCGTAGTCGAGTTTTATATCCGCGTTCTCCACAATGGGAACGTACGCGTCGTACATATACATTTTGTCGAGATTAAGCGCCTTTTTCTTTTCCGCCATATATTCGTGCAAAAGCGGCAACGCCTTGTGAACGGAAGAAATAAGGCTTTTATACACTTTAACGTCTACGTCTTCGCCCGATAGTGCCGCGGCAAGCGCAGACGGATATTTTTTGGCTTTGGCGTAGAACACGTCGCTTTTAACGCTGCCGTAATAGGTTGCGGAAATGGTGTTGATAAGCAAAATATAGGCTTTATAATATGCCTTGAACGCCTTTTTCCGCAAGCTTCTTTCGGGATTTTGCATATATACGCCGTAAAGCCCGTGCGATAACGGATACTTTTTACCGCCGAAAGTAAAATGCCCTATAGGCAAATCGGCGTTGTCAATTTTCGTAAACACGTCCTTAAAAGACGAAAGCGCTTCGGAAGATAACGATAACAACCGCTCTTCGTTTTCGGAAAGCACGTGTTCTTTGTTTTTAAGTACGCATTTAAGGAAATAATCGTAATCTTTAAGCGCGGGGTTTTCTATATAAGAAATTATCACCGACTTGTCGAGCGCGGTAATTTCAGGTACGACGAACGCCGTTTTAGCGCCGAAATTCACCGCAACGTAATTTATTCTGTTTAAAAGCGCGTCGTATACGCTGTCTTTAGTGTTTTCGTCGTGTTTCATATAGGCGTATACCGACAGTTTTTCCAAAATTCTGCCCGTTTCTTCCTGCTTTTTCATACACGCCGAAAACCCGTCCGCCGTGCCTAATTTGCCGCGAAACTCCGCAAAATCCACATCCTTTATTTTATTAAAGTCCGCTTCCCAAGCGGCTAAATCTTTATATATATCTTCGGTAGCCCATTTATAACGAAAATCCACTTATACACTCCTTAAATTCGGCAAACACGCCGCGCGGTTAGTTTTTGTTGCTGTGTATCGGCGCAGGGATACGCCCCCCGCGGGCAATAAGCGTTTCGCATCCGTAAGCACTTACCGCCATAACGGGCGCTTTCCCTAAAAGTCCGCCGAAGTTTACGCTGTCGCCCACCTTTTTATTCGGCACGGGAATAACCCTTACCGCGGTGGTCTTGTTGTTTATCATACCGATAGCCGCTTCGTCGGCAATTATGCCCGAAATAGTAGATGCGGGCGTATCGCCGGGGATTGCCACCATATCTATACCCACGCTGCAAACCGCGGTCATCGCTTCTAACTTATTTATATCTATCGCGCCTTTTTCCGCGGCGTTAATCATACCTATATCTTCGCTTACGGGAATAAACGCGCCAGAAAGCCCGCCGACCGTTGAGCTCGCCATAACGCCGCCCTTTTTAACCGCGTCGTTAAGCAGCGCAAGCGCCGCGGTAGTGCCGTGCGCGCCGACCGAAGAAAGACCTATTTCTTCTAATATGTGCGCGACCGAATCGCCCATAACGGGCGTGGGGGCTAAAGATAAGTCCACTATGCCGAATTCCGCGTTTAAGCGCTTTGCCGCTTCCTTTGCGATAAGCGTGCCCGCGCGGGTAATCTTAAACGCCGTCTTTTTAATAACTTCCGCAATCTCGTCAAGGCTTGCACCGCGCATATTTTTGATGGCGTGATGCACCACCCCGGGGCCCGAAACGCCCACGTTTATAACCGTTTCGCCTTCGCCTACGCCGTGGAACGCGCCCGCCATAAAGGGATTGTCTTCCACCGCGTTGCAAAACGCCACGAACTTGGCGCAGCCCAAACCGTCTTTATCTTTCGTTTTCTCTGCGGTTTGCT
Source organism: uncultured Clostridia bacterium (assembly GCA_946627905.1). Classification (GTDB taxonomy): domain Bacteria; phylum Bacillota; class Clostridia; order Christensenellales; family Borkfalkiaceae; genus UBA1259. Next base: position 4,582 of record CAMOVY010000051.1, on the reverse strand, counting down.
TTATTATTTCGCCAAGTAAGCGCACCGCGTCCATATTGATACCCGTTTTAGACGAACCGACGTTAACCGAAGAACATATCCGTTCGGTAGAAGCCAGCGCTTCGGGTATACTCTCTATAAACTTGCGTTCGTAAGAAGTCATACCCTTTTGTACGAGTGCCGAATATCCGCCCAAAAAGTCTATGCCGAGTTCTTTCGCCGCCCTGTCAAGCGCCTTGGCAATAACTACACCGTCGCCGCCGAAAGGCGCTGCGATTAAACTTACGGGCGACACGGAAACGCGCTTATTGATTATCGGAATACCGTAGGTTTTAGACAGCGTGTCCGCAACGGAAACGATATTTTCCGCTTTGCGGCATATTCTTTCGTATACGGCGTTAGCGGTGGCGCGTTCGTCCTCTCTTATGCACGGCAAAAGAGAAATACCCATAGTTATGGTTCTTATGTCAAGGTGTTCTTTTTCCACCATATTGACGGTTTCTATAATTTCGTTTTTGCTTAACATACTATCCCGCCTTAAAGAGAGTGCATTGCGTTAAAAATGTCTTCATGCTGAACGCGTATGACTACGCCCGCTGCTTTGCCCGTTTTATCGAGCGCGGCGGCAAGTTCCGCCACGGAAATTTTATCGCCTAAATCGCACATCATTATCATAGTGAAATTACCCTGAACTATGGTCTGACTTATATCTTCGATATTCACGTCCCTTTCCGCAAGCGCGGTAGCGACCTTCGCTATTATACCCGCCTTGTCCTTGCCTATCACGCTGACTATTGCTTTCATAACTTTCTCCTTATGTGTTTTAAGATAATATTTCGTAGGATATAAGCACGTTCCCCTGCGTTATGTAAGAAACGTTCGCTTCCGTCGGGATTTCGGGAAAAGGCTTTTCGTAAAACACCAAAACCTTTCTCTCGAAAAAGTCTTTCTTATATTTGTTCCACTCGATAAACACAAGCGACTTGAACTCCACGCCGTCTTTGTCCTGCATCGTTTCGTCATACTCCAAAAAATTGCCCGTAGACGTTTCACGTAGTCCTGTGGACATATGCACGCACGTTTTATAATACCTGTTCACGCGCTTGAAAATTATGCCGAGATAAATAAAAGAAAACACGACGAATATCGCGGTAAGCGAGTAGTGCCCCCATTTAATAAGCGATATTTTATCCGCCGTATCTCCGTAGCCCTTATACGGCAAAGTTTTGTAATAAATAAAAAACGCCACGCTCATCGCAAGATATACGCCCAACACGATAAAATAGATTATAAGCGTTTTCTTTCTCTGTTTTCTCGCCGCAGTAAGTTCCGCGTCGGTATAATACTCTGTCATTTTTTTCCTTTATCAGAAACTGAATAAATTTCTCACCGCGCTTGCGATATTATCAAAAAATTTGTTTATACCCTTGGTTTTTAAAGCAAACTCGCTGACCACGCCGACTATCTGATTTTCTTCGCAAGTTCCGTATAACGACCTGCTGTCTCTGCTGTGTTCTCTGTTATCGCCAAGATAAAAGATTTCTCCGTCGGCTACCGAATAACCGCTAGCGCGCGGGTCGTCCCAAAAAGTTATCCCTTGCCTGTCGAGATAGGGTTCCGTAAGTTTTGTAAACTCCGTTTCGCCCGATTTTTTAAGGTAAACTTCTCCCCCTTCGATTTTCAAGGTGTCGCCGCCGAAGGCAATGGCGCGCTTAATAAGCCAGTTTTCCTGTTCGCCTTCAATAATTATTATATCCCCGTAAGTCGGGGCGCTGTAGACGTTGACCGATACAAGGTCGCCGTCTTTAACCGTAGGATACATAGAACTGCCGCTTACCAGCACTTTTATGAATACGAAATTGTTTACGATAATGAAAGCAGCAAGTATAAGCAGTAAAACGGAAGATATCGCGCCGAAAATCACGCTCGATTTAATTTCGCGGTTGCGCTTGCCGTAAAGCGAAGTGCCACGGGTTAAAAGGCTATTCGGCATCATTTTCACCTTTCCCGTAATACACCGCGGTCATTTTTTCGGCGTCGGGTACGGAAACGAATACAATTCTGCCGCAAGTTAAACATTTTAACTTTACGTCCGCGCCCGTACGCGTTATTTCCCACTCCCTGCCGCCGCAAGCGTGGGGCTTTTTGGATTTTATTTTATCGCCTACCGTGAACTTCATACTCTTTCCCGAATTGAAATTATGTTAAAAACCCTGACCGATTAAACCCACAAAAGGTTGTTGATTAAAAAATCTTCCTGCGCGGAAAATTCCAGCGCTTCTATCTTTTCGTAAGATTTAAGGCTCATACCTTCCGCCGTTTTGAAATTGTTGTTTTCAAGTTTGACGTTCTGCCATAAACTTCCGAACATTTTAACGCTCGCAACGTATTCGGTTTTTTTGCCGAAATAATCGCTTATGGCTTTAACCTGAAAATTACAGCCGTTTTTAACGAAAACGTCAAGCATCAAAATAGCGCCCTGCGACGGTTTGTATTTTTCCGCGTTGACCTTAAACGTAAGAATACCTTGCGGGCAGAAAAGCCCCGCTATATCCATAGGTCCGTTTTTGACTTTAACTACGGCGTGCGCGTCGGTATTCACGACGTACGCCCCGTCGGAATTTTCCTTTGCGGGATAAAATCCGTTAGTGCCTAACGACATGCGCGAAGAATAAAACACCCTGTGCCTGTTGGTTTCCGCCGTTTCCCCTTCCGCGAATTTTTTGCAGAAGATTGCGGAACACAGTTTCAAACCGTTTTCGTATTCCGCGCGGGCAAAGAACATAACCGCTTCGGAATCCTTATACGGCGCGTACTCGAAAACGTAAACGCCGTTTTTAGTCTTTTCGTAGTTTACAACTCTCCGCCACGAACGCAACGCCGCGTGCAACTCTTCTTCGGCAAAGTATACCGAAACGTTTTTAAGCCCTGTTTTATCGGGCATAACTTCCACGCGCACTATGCCGTTCTCGGCAGCGCTTTTTACCGATATTTCGCCTGCAAGGCTTGCCTTTTCTTTTACCAAAAACTCGTTTAAGAACACGAGCGCGCCGTTCATACAGTCGGCGGAAATTTCCCTTCTGCCGCCCACGGAATAATCCACCGCGGTATACAGTTTTTCGGAAACGCGCGAAACCGTGTCGTAAGAACGGTCCACGTCAAAGTCGGGGCTGTTGGTGGGCGAAACCAGCATAAGCGGACATTTCACGTGCGCCGCGTACGCCTGCGGTTCTATACCCGCGAGATATTTAAGCGCGTCGTCGTTAAACTGCGGTTCCGTTTCGTCGCCGAATTTGTCTATACCGCGATACCCTTTCCACCCCGCGTTGGCAACTATTACCGCGCAGGAAAGCCCGCAGTCCGCGGACAGCGTCTGCCAAACGGCGGTTGCCGCAACGCCTATGGCAAAAACGCCGATTTTATTTATAAAGGGTTGCGTTTTGAGATATTCGATACAGTAGCGGATAACGCGCCCCCACTCGAACCAGCAAGTAGAACGCACGTCCTCTTCTATTTCTGTTTTATCTTCCGCCGTTCTTTCGTAGTTAGCGTACGAAAGACTGTCGGGATAAACGGTATAGGGCTTTTCCACCCCGTCCACCGTTTTTTCCGAATTGAAAGGCGCTTTGCCAGCAAGGTCCACGTCTAAAACGGTATAGCCCTTTTCGGCAAGCAGGCGCGGAAGCGCCGTGTCCCCGCCTTTACCGAAATCCTGCACCAACACTATCGCCGGTGAAGCAAGCGAAAGTTGCGCTTTATGCGTTAACACTGCGTATATGCCCGTTTCACCGTCCGCCGCCACGCTTCCGCGTAAACGAAGGTGCGTAAAAACCAGACCTTTAGCCGTGTGTTTACATATAATTTCAGCCTTTGCCCCGTCGCATTTAAAGTCTTTCCAAATAGCCGTCGGCGTTAAAAAATTGCTTGCCATAATTCTCCATAAGTTTTTTCGCGGCGTGCGGAAAAAATAAAATACGCCGCCCGCAGAATATTTAAAGATAAAATCTGTTGATTTTTGCGGATTTTTGTGTTATCATTACCTTTACCCGAACAAAAACGGTAGATTATCTCATTATTTTATTATAATTTATTATATTATAATACTTTATAGTCGCTTTTGCAACCTTACGGGCGCGATTTTTTGCCGAAAAAAGTAAAGGAATAAAAATGCTCTGTTCTTTTTCAGAAGAATTTTCCCGTTCCGCTATAACGGGCGTGGAAAATTCGTTTATAAGAGAATATCTTAAAGAAGCCCCGGGCGACGCCGTAAAGGTCTACCTTTACGGACTTTACTTGTGTTCTAACCCGTCCGCGGGCGAAAACCTTACGGATTTTGCCGCGGCGCTCAATCTTTCGGAAGAAAAAGTGGCGGACTGCTTTAATTACTGGGAAGAATTCGGGCTGGTATCTATCATACAAAAAGACCCGTTTACGGTAAAATATCTGCCGCAGAATAACGTTTACGCAAAGCCGCGCAAGTTCAAGGCGGAAAAATACACCGACTTTTCCAAGGGGCTTCAGGCGCTTTTGCCCGACCGTATGATTTCGACAAGCGAATATTCGGAATACTTTACCGTAATGGAAACCTATTCGATAGCGCCCG
>CAMOVY010000050.1 GCA_946627905.1 uncultured Clostridia bacterium | reverse complement strand
GCGTGTCCCTTAAAGGTTCTGGTCGGAGCAAACTCACCGAGTTTGCAACCTACCATATCTTCGGTTATATATACGGGAACGTGTTTTCTTCCGTCGTACACCGCTATCGTATGTCCTACCATCTGCGGGAATATCGTCGACGCTCTCGACCAAGTCTTTAATACTTTCTTTTCGTTCTTTTCGTTTAATTCTTCTACTCTCTTTAAGAGTTTAGGTTCTACGTAAGGACCTTTTTTAACGCTTCTCGACATATCCTTCTCCTTAATTTATCCTTGTAATGATAAGTTTGTTGGACGACTTCTTGTGCTTTCTGGTCTTATAACCGAGAGCGGGTTTACCCCAAGGAGTAACAGGTCCCGGCATACCGACGGGGGATTTGCCTTCGCCGCCGCCGTGCGGGTGGTCGCACGGGTTCATAACTACGCCGCGGACGGTCGGACGGATACCCAAGTATCTCGTTTTGCCCGCCTTGCCGACTCTTATGATTTCGTGCTCCAAGTTGCCTACCTGTCCGATAGTCGCTTTGCAGGTGGCGAGAATATATCTCATTTCGCCGCTGGGCATCTTAAGCGTAATGTATTTATCGCCTTTAGCCATAATCTGCGCGCTCATACCCGCCGCTCTCGCTATCTGACCGCCTTTACCGGGCTGCATTTCGATATTGTGAACCATAGTACCTACGGGAATATCTTTTAAAGCGAGCGCGTTGCCTGCCTTTATATCCGCATCAGCACCAGAAAGAACGGTGTCGCCCACTTTCAAGCCCACGGGAGCGAGAATATAAGTCTTCGCGCCGTCCGCATAGTACAAAAGAGCGATATTCGCGCTGCGGTTGGGGTCGTATTCGATTGACTTGACAACCGCGGGAACGCCGTCTTTACTTCTCTTGAAATCGATAATGCGATATTTTCTTCTGTTGCCGCCGCCGATATGACGGACGGTGATTTTACCCTGAGCGTTTCTTCCGCCCGATTTTCTCTGGTCTTCGAGAAGAGATTTTTCGGGTTTTTTTGCCGTTATTTCGTCAAACGCGCTTACCGTCATAAAACGACGCGCGGACGAAGTCGGTTTATATCTTTTAATAGCCATTTTACACCTCCGAGTATTAGGACAACGAATCGAAGAAGGCAATGGACTTGCTGTCCGCCGTGAGTTTTACGATTGCCTTTTTGTAGTCGGGGGTATACCCTTCATACTTGCCCTGTCTTTTCAACTTACCGTGAACGTTCGCGGTGTTGACCTTTTCAACCTTTACGTCGAAAATTTCTTCGACGGCGAGTTTGATTTGCGTTTTGTTAGCGTCTTTCGCCACTATAAAGGAATATTTTTTATCCTTAATCCCCGCATAACTCTTTTCGGAAAGCAGGGGTTTTATTATAATATCGTGCGCAGCCATTATTCTCCGTAGACCTCCTCTATATATTCGACAGCCTTTTTGGAAATAACGAGTTTCGCGTTTTTAACGACGTCGTAAGTATTGATTTGTCTTACCGGAATCGTATTGAGTTTCTTAAGGTTCGCGCTGGCACGGAGAACCGCGTCGTCCGCGTTGTCTAAAACCATAAGCACGCTTTCGTTTAAATTGAACGCCTTTAAGAAAGCGACCATTTCTTTGGTCTTGGGCGCTTCGACCTTTATTTCGTCGATAAACACCACTTCGTCATTTCTGATTTTCTGCGATAAAGCCGAGAAAAGCGCGACTTCTTTCGCTTTGTAGTTCATTTTCTTGGAAAAGTCCCTTGATTTGGGCGCGAATACCACGCCGCCCTTTACCCATTGCGGACTTCTGATAGAGCCCTGTCTTGCCCTGCCCGTGCCTTTCTGACGCCACGGCTTAGCACCGCCGCCCCTTACTTCGCTGCGGGTAAGAGTGCTTTTCGTGCCCTGTCTTTCGTTAGCAAGTCTCATTACTACCGCCTGATGAATAACCGACTCGTTATACTCGGCATTAAACAAAGCGTCGTTAAGGTCGAGAGTGCCGACTTCGTTTGCTTTCATATTATATAATTTAACACTTGGCATAATCTTTCTCCTTACGCTTTAACGCTGTTGCGTATGCAAACTATTCCGTTTACAGGGCCCGGAATCGCGCCCTTAACCAAAATAGCGTTTCTTTCTTTGTCTACGCGGACGACTTCGAGATTCAAAATCGTTACGTTTTCGTGTCCGTACTGTCCGGGCATCTTTTTGCCTTTAAAAACCCTTGACGGCGAACTGTTCGCACTCATAGAACCTACTTCCCTGTGTACGGGACCTACGCCGTGAGTTTCTTTAAGTCTGTGATTGTTCCACCTTTTGATAACGCCCGTAAAGCCGTGCCCTTTGGTGATGCCCGAAACGTCTACCTTATCGCCTGCCGCGAAAGTGTCGCATTCTATTACCGTTCCGACCGCCATACTCTCCGCACCGTCGATTTTAAATTCTTTTAAAACCTTGCAGGGAGCAACGCCCGTTTTCTTGAACAAACCCGCTTGCGGTTTGTTGAGTTCTTTTTCGTCTACCTGACAGAACCCGAGTTTTACCGCGGAATATCCGTCTCTTTCCAAAGTTTTCACCTGAACGACGGGGCACGGACCTGCCTCTACCACCGTTACGGGAATAACCTTGCCGTCTTTTGAGAATAATTGAGTCATACCCAACTTTCTGCCAATGATTGCTTTATTCATAGATAAAGTTCACCTCCGTAATATATATAATGTTTTAAACCGTTTTTACAGTTTGATTTTGATATCTACGCCTGCGGGAAGATGTATACTGTCCAAAAGTTTAATGTTGGGCGAATATATATCTATAAGTCTCTTGTGCGTTCTGATTTCAAATTGTTCTCTCGAATCTTTGTACTTATGCGGGGAACGAAGAATAGTGATTACCTCTTTCTCGGTGGGAAGCGGAATAGGTCCGCTGATTTTTGCACCCGATTTCTGCATGGTTTCCACTATGTTTTTCGCCGCGCCGTCAAGCATTTCCACGTCGTAAGACATAAGTTTAATTCTGATTTTCTGTCCTGCCATTTTTCTACTCCTTTTATCCTAACTTTTTACCGTGCATTTGCCGTAAACTTTTCCGTGTGTGTCGAGTTTTCCGATATAAAAAAATCATTCGCCGATACTTATTTACAAGTCGCTGCGAATGACTTCGGATTCTCTTCGTTTCAGTTAGTCGCAGGGGTCAACGCCCCCACATTTGTCAACGGAAATTATCTTTCAGAACCTGAATTAAGTAACTTCCCGTCTCAACCCAAATTACACAGCCTAAACATTATAACAGCATAATCAAGGCTTTGTCAAACGATTTTCAAAGATTTTCCATAATTTTTTTTATTTTTTTGACTATTTTAAATCGGAATATTTTATAAGTTCCACGTCCGACTGCTTAAACAGTTCCAAAGCGAACGGGTCGGGATATCCGTTTTTATATATTACCCGCTTTATGCCAGAATTGATTATCATACGCGTACAGATAACGCACGGCTGATGGGTAACGTACATCGTCGCCCCCTCTAAACTTACGCCGAGTTTTGCCGCCTGAATTATCGCGTTCTGTTCGGCGTGAACGGCGTAGCACACTTCCTGCATCGTGCCGCTTGCGATATTTCTTACGCGGCGCAGGCACTCCCCGCGTTCCGCACAACTCTCTATCCCCGAAGGCGCGCCGTTATAGCCCGTCGTTATTATTCTTTTATCGCGTACCGCGACCGCGCCGACGTGGCGGTTTTCCTGATAACAACTCGACCACCCCGCGACCGTTTCCGCCAAATTCATAAATCTTTCATCCCACTTATCCATAGTAATACACCTTTTAATTTATTTTTTCTCTTTTTTAACCATCTTTTCCAACTCTTTCATAAACGAAGAAGTATCGGTAAACGAACGGTACACGGACGCAAAGCGCACGTACGCCACTTCGTCTATTTCCTTTAATCCTTCACAGACCATTTCCCCTATTTCCTTGCTGGAAATTTCCTGAACGAGAGAGTTGTATATCTTTTTCTGGATATCGGCGACGAGTTTGTCTATATCGCTCGCTGCAACGGGGCGCTTTTCGCACGCCTTTATTATGCCCGCCTTTATCTTGTTCGGGTCGAACGCCTGCCGTACACCGCCCGACTTAATAACGAATATCGGCGTGTTTTCCACTGTTTCGTAAGTAGTAAAACGTCTGCCGCAATTTATGCACTCGCGTCTTCTCCTTATACTCGTTCCGTCTTCAGTCGTGCGGGAATCGATTACTTTACTGTCGATACAGCCGCAATACATACATTTCATTTTTTTTTGCTCCTTATAATTTAAGTTTTTAATATTATAAAACTTTATTTATCGCTTTTGGTAGTGCCGCTATCAAATCGGTCGCCGTTATGGTATAAGAATTCTGTTCTTTCGCGGCGATTTCCCCCGCTTTCCCAAAAAGATACGCCGCAACTGCAACGCAGAAAAATGGCTCTTCGTTCCTATCTAAAAGCCCCGCGGCAAAGCCCGAAAGCACGTCTCCGCTACCGCCTTTTGCCATACCCGCATCCCCCGTGGTATTCAGCACCGTTTTTGTTCCGTCGGTTATAACGCTTACCGCGTTTTTAAGTAAAAGCGTTATGCCGTACTCCTTTGCAAAGTCTTTTGCCAAACCTATCGGGTCTATTAAAATCTCTTCTTTACTCTTGCCCGAAAGCCTTGCAAATTCGCCTACGTGCGGGGTAAGGACTATTTCGCACTTTTTATCTTTTAGAATTTCCTTGCCGAAAAGCGCAAGCGAGTTTATGCCGTCGGCGTCGATTAAAAGTCTGCCCGTGTAGTTCTTTATAAGATACGAAAGAATTTTATATGTTTCTGCCGTCGCGCCCGCGCCCATACCGAAGGCTATGGCGTCATACTCCAAAAGCGGCTTTAACGCGCTCTCGTCAAAAACAATGCCGTTGCCGTCGTCGGGCAAACAATGTATTATACACTCGGGGTGTACGCCCGCAACCACGTTAAATATACAGTCGGGAACGGCAATCGCCGCATACCCCGCGCCCGTTTTATACGCGGTAAGCGCGTTATGCGACAGCATTACGCTGCCCGAATAACTTTTACTGCCGCCGATAACCGCGATTTTTCCGCAATCGCCTTTATGTATATTGCGCGGTCTTTTTTTGAAAAGCAACGCGGCGTCCTTATCCGTTATACGGTTAGCGCAGGTATCCGTCCATACGCTTATGCCTATGTCTTTAGCGATTACTTTGCCCGAATAATCCACGCCTTCGTTCAAAAAATGCCCGAGTTTGTATTCCTGAATAGCGACGGTAAGGTTTGCTTTTACCGCCACGCCCATAACTTTCCCGCTGTCGCCGTTTATCCCGCTCGGAATATCGCAGGATATAATAAACGCGCCGCTTTCGTTGATTTTTTCTACCGCCGTTTTATATCTGCCCGTTATTTCCTTATTCAGCCCCGTGCCGAACAGACAGTCCACTATAATGTCGAATTTCTTTTCGAAAATCTTGAAAAATCCCACTTCGGCGCTGAAAGTCGACACGGAAAACCCGTGAACGGCTGAAAGAATTTTCGCGACGACTTTGCCGTCTTCGCCGTTATTGCCTTTACCCGTGCAGACTAAAACCCTGCCGCCCTTAAACCGCTTTAAAATTTCCTGCGCGACGGCTTCGCCCGCGCGTGATATCAGAATTTCGCCCGAAACGCCAAGCGTATTGATTGTATACTCGTCCGCCGCGCGCATTTCGCCGACGGATAAAATCCGTTCCATAATCTTTAATCTTCCCTGAAAAGTGCGACGGCGTAATCCGCCTGTTCGTAAGAAAAACCCCTGCCTATAAGATATTTATACGTTTTTAATACGTTTTCTTTGGTAATTTCTTTGTTGCGGAGATATTTTTCCGCTAAACCCCTTGCGTTTTCCCTGTCGTCCGTCTCCGCGGTTTCGTATGCGGCGGCAATATCTTCTTTTTTGACACCCTTTGTCATAAGTTTGTATTCGATAAGCCGTCTGCCCTGCGTTTTGGACGTGCTTTCTATAAACCTTTTGGAATACTCCTTATCGTCTATATACCCGTATTCTTTCAGTTTATCCACGCATTGCCACGCGATTTCTTCCGAATACCCTTTTTTTATAAGGTAATCTTTGACTTGTCTTTTGGTTTTCAGCGTTTTAAGCGCGTAGTCCGCAGCTTTTGCCATAGCGTCCACACGTTCCGCTTCCGCCACTATTTCGGAAAGTCTGTCGCCGTCAACGTTATCGCCGACTTTTAAACGCAGTTTCAGCACCGTTTCAAGAGAAACGCCGACGTAAAACTCCCCGTCGATATAAATATTCGCCCGCTCTTTGTTTTTTTCCTGCGCGGATATCTGTGTAATTTTCTGCATACCGTTAATTTAACGCGGCTAAAACGCGAAGTATCCCGTCCCGACTTTTTCCGCTACAACTTCCCCACCGAACGTTTCCGCCGTATTTTTCAAAAACGTCTCCGCATCTTCCTGCTTTACGGCTATTTTAACCGACACGCCGTCGCCGTACTCTATGCCAACCGTCTTGAAATCGCCCGATAGCCCCGAAAACTTTTTATACTGCGCGTAAGACAGCTCTATTTTATAAAACTCCGCCGCGGAATAGGTGCGGATATCGGCGTTTTTAAGCGTTTCCGCCGCCGCACCGCCGTACGCGCGCGAGAGCCCACCCGTGCCGAGTTTTATGCCGCCGAAATATCTTACCACTACGGCTACCGTTTTATATACGCCCTGACTTTTAAGCGCGTTAAGTATAGGCTGCCCCGCCGTGCCGTGCGGTTCGCCGTCGTCGGAAAACTTCTGATTAAGTCCGTTTTCGTCCGCAATATATGCGTAGCAATAGTGGGTTGCAAGCGGGTATCTTTTGCGAGCGCTTGTTATAAACTCTTTCGCCTCCGTCTCGTCGTTTATACCTTTTATAAGGCAGATAAACTTGGAACGCTCTATAACCGAAACGCTTTCCGCTTCGCCCACTACCGTTTTAAAGCAAGTCATTTAAGAATAATTTTGACGTGTGCCTTTTTGCCTTTGTGAAGAATAAAACTACCTTCCGCTTTAGCGCCGTCGGAAATTTTGGCGAACGGGTCGGAAATTTTATCGTCGTTTACCGAAACGCCGCCGCCTTCTATAAGCCGTTTCGCTTCGCCCTTGGATTTGGCAAGCCCGCAAAGCGTCATCACGTCGCTTATAAATTCCGTGTTTTTATCTACGGTGAAAGACGGCATATCTTCCGCGCTGCCGCCGCCGAACGCCGCTTTCGCCTGCTTTGCCGCGGCAAGCGCCTTTTCTTCGCCGTGGACGAGTTTGGTTATCTCGAACGCAAGCCGCTCTTTCGCCGCGTTCATCCTCTCGTCGTTATATTTAGTCAGTTCCTCGATCTCCTCCATATCCATAAAGGTCAGAAGTCGCATACATTCCGCCACCTTTACGTCCTCTACGTTTCTGAAATACTGATAAAAATCGTAAACCGAACACTTGTTTTCGTCGAGCCAGAGCGCGCCTTTCTGCGTTTTTCCCATCTTCTTGCCCTCGCTGTTAAGTAGCAGCGTGCAAGTAAGGCAATACGCGTCTTACTGCTCTTTGCGCCTTATAAGATCCACGCCCGCGAGCATATTCGACCACTGATCGTCGCCGCCGACTTCGAGCGAACAGCCGTATTTTTTATTGAGAACGAGGAAATCATAACCTTGCATCAACATATAGTTGAACTCGAAAAACGTCAATCCCTTTTCCATACGCTGTTTAAAGCATTCGGCGGTGAGCATCTTATTGACCGAAAAATACACGCCGATATCGCGCAGAAAATCTACGTAATTGAGATTTAACAGCCAGTCGGCGTTGTTCGCTATGATCGCGCCGTTTTCGCCCTCGAAACTGATAAAACGCGACATCTGCTTTTTAAAACACTCGATATTGTGCG
>CAMOVY010000049.1 GCA_946627905.1 uncultured Clostridia bacterium | reverse complement strand
GATACTTACTCTCGAACAGATTGAAAGCAGTCTATCGCAAATGGTTCCCGCAAAAAAGGCGGAACTTCTTAAAAACAATATAAGGGCGATAGAATTAGGCTATAACTATCAATAGGAGGTTCGGTCAGATGGATGAACAGTTATTGGAAATGGGTATGCGGCTTCGCGAACTTCGCGAAATAAACGGTATGTCGGTCGAAGAAATTGCCGAAAAGTTAGGCAAGACCGTATCCGAATACCAAGAGTATGAAGACGGCAAGCACGACTTTTCGTTCAGTTTTATGCTTAACGTCGCCACCATACTCGGCATTGACGTTATAAATCTTCTTTCGGGGCATTCGCCCAAACTCTCCGATTGCGCTATAGTGCGCAAGGGGCAGGAGTTTTTTATAAAGAAAGAAGGCGCGTACGACTATAAACATCTGGCTTATACTTTCAGAAACAAAAAAGGCGAACCGTTTTTCGTTACCTGTATGCCGGGGGAAGAAGATAAAATTCTTCACACGCACGAAGGGCAGGAATTCAATTTCGTGCTTTCGGGCAGTATGCGGCTTACGGTCGGAAACATAACCTACGACTTGAATAAAGGCGACAGCGCGTATTTCAATTCGCGTCTGCCGCACGGCATCAAGGTTTTAGGCGACGCGCCCGTAAAGTTTCTCGCGGTAGTTATGAAATGATTTTTTACGCCCATAAAAGGAGTAAAAAATGGTAATGTACGAAAAATATACAGGAAGAAACAGAGATTCTTATAAAGATTTACAGGATTTAAGGGATAATTATAAAATAGATTATCCCGAGACTTTTAATTTCGCGTACGACGTTATGGACGAACTCGCGGAAAAGAAGCCCGAAGCCACCGCTATGGTCTGGCTTTCAAACACCAAAGAAGAAAAGATTTTTACCTTCCGCGATATGAAAGTCTGGTCTAATAAGGCGGCGAACTATCTTAAAAGTCAGGGCATTGTCAAGGGCGACAGAGTGCTTTTAGTGCTTAAAAGAAGTTATTACTTCTGGTTCGTAATGCTCGGTCTTCACAAGATAGGCGCAATCGCCGTACAGGCGACGAATATGTTAGTCGGCAAGGACTACACCTACCGTTGCAACAAGGGCGAAATAAAAGCGGTCATCATAACGGGCGACGGGGACTCAACCGAACACTTTGACGAAGTGGCGAAAGACTGCGAAACGGTAAAACTAAAATTCACTACCAAGCATAAAAAGCCCGCGGGCGGCGGTTGGATAGATTTTGAAGAGGGTATTGCGTCGGCTAGCGAAATTTGGGAAAGACCGCAAGGCAAAGACGCGGTAAACGCAAGCGATATAATGCTTATGTCCTTTTCTTCGGGTACTACGGGCTACCCCAAAATGATATTGCATAACCACACCTATCCTTTGGGACATATCGTAACGGGCGTTTTCTGGCATAGGGTAGAAGTGGGCGGTTTGCACTTTACCATATCCGATACGGGCTGGCTTAAATCTCTTTGGGGCAAATTTTACGGTCAATGGTTCGGCGAATCTGCAGTTTTAGTCTACGATTTCGATAAATTCGACGGCGCGGACATACTCGAAGTGCTTTCAAAATACAAAGTCAACACTTTTTGCGTTCCGCCGACAATGTACCGCTTTATGCTACAAAACGACGTAAGCAAATACGATTTATCGTCTTTGCATCATTGTTGTGCCGCGGGCGAAGCGTTAAATCCCGATATTTTCAACAAATGGAAGGAATACACGGGGCTTTCGATACACGAAGGTTTCGGTCAGACGGAAACTACCTGTTGTATAGGCACGTTAGGACATTACGCAGAACCCGTTTCGGGCTTTATCGGAAGACCGATGCCGGGGTACGACGTGCATATTCTGGACGCGAACGGGCTTGACAGTCTCCCCGGGGAAGCGGGTGAAATCTGCATAAAAGCAACCCTTAAACACAAGCCTTGCGGGGTTATGTGCGGTTATTATCACGACGCCGAAGCGACCGAATACAGTTGGCGGAACGGATATTTCCATACGGGCGATACGGCGTATATGGACGAGCACGGCTTTATCAAGTATATAGGCAGAAACGACGACGTGATAAAGTCTTCGGGCTACAGAATAGGTCCGTTCGAAGTGGAAAGCGTGCTTATGGAACACCCGTCGGTGTTAGAAGTTGCCGTCACCGGCGTGCCTGACGTAAAGCGCGGCTTTAAAGTCAAAGCGACCATCGTGCTGAAAAACGGCTATACTCCGTCCGACGAACTTGTAAAGGAATTGCAGGAATTCGTTAAAACCCATACCGCGCCGTATAAATATCCGCGCGTTATAGAGTTTGTGGATAGTCTGCCAAAGACCATAAGCGGCAAGATACGCAGAACGGAAATCCGTGAAAACGACAGTAAAAAATATTCTTAAACCCAAGGTTTTCGGCTGTTAACTTAATTTAAACAATCAACCGCGGCGGCAAAACGATACGTTTTGCCGCCGCGGTTTTGTATGCCACGTTTCAAATGTGTATAAAATATAATTTTATTCGCATAAAAACGCATAAATTTAACAAAATTGCATAAAAAAATAAAATAATTTATATTTGTTGCACATAAAACGATTGACTTTGACGGGGCGTTTCGTTTATAATGAAAACTAATAAAGAACGGGAGATAGAAATGAATAAAATTTTTATCGACGGCAGCGCGGGTACAACGGGACTGAACATAACAGACAGGCTAAAAGCACGTAATGACTTAAAAGTTTCGGTGCTTAAAGAAAATTTACGCAAGGACAAATATGCGCGTGAAGAAGAACTGAATAGCGCCGATATAGTTATACTGTGTTTGCCGGACGAGGCGGCGACGGAAGCGGTTTCTATGATAAAAAACCCGTCGGTGAAAGTGATAGATACTTCCACCGCGCACAGGGTAAAAAGCGGCTGGGTTTACGGATTTCCCGAACTTGAAGGGTTTAAACAAAAAATAGCGGCGGCAAAACGGTTGGCGAACTGCGGTTGCCACGCAAGCGGGTTTATAGCGCTTGTTTTCCCACTCGTAAAGGCGGGAATAATAAAAAACACCGCGCTTTTAAATTGTTTTTCTTTAACGGGGTATACGGGCGGCGGTAAAAAAATGATTGCGGAGTACGAAGGCGAAAAACCCGAACTCTACAGCGCGCCGCGTATGTACGGACTAAATCAAACGCATAAACATATTCCCGAAATGCGTACGGTTTGCGGATTAAAAAATTCCCCGTGTTTTTGTCCCGTAGTGGCGGATTTTCCGCGTGGCATGGAAGTCGTCGTTCCGCTTTTTTCAAAAGAGATAAACGGCGGAATAAACGATATAAAAGAGTGTTATAAAAAAGCGTATAACGGAAAAGTGGTAAATTACGTTGAAGACGCGGAGAACGGGTTTTTATCCGCAGGCGCGTACGCGGGCAAAGACGCTATGGGCGTTTCGGTTTACGGCAACGAAGAAAGGATATTACTTGCCGCAAGGTTTGATAATTTAGGCAAAGGCGCTTGCGGCGCGGCTATACAGAATTTGAACGTTATGCTCGGCGTTGAAGAAACGACGGGGCTTATATTGTAAATTACAGGAGAAAGGTATGGAAATAATTTCCGGCGGCGTTTGCGCCGCGCAAGGCTTTAAGGCAAACGGGGTGCATTGCGGAATACGCAAAAACCGCACTAAAAGGGATTTGGGACTTATATATTCCGAAAAAGAGTGCGCGGCGGCAGCGGTATACACTTCTAACCTTGTAAAAGGCGCGCCGCTTTTAATTACCGAAAACAATATTTCAAACGGCAAGGCGCAGGCAATCATATGCAACAGCGGCAACGCCAACACCTGTAATAAGGGTGGCGAAAAGATTGCGGAAGACACTTGTAAAGCGTTGGCAAATTCGCTGGGTATTTCTTATAAAGACGTAATAGTGGCGTCCACGGGCGTAATCGGTCAGCCGCTCGATGTAATCCCTATAAAAAACGGTATTCCCGAACTTGTAAAGGGGTTATCGGAAAGCGGTTCGTCGCTTGCCGCCGAAGCCATTATGACCACCGATACCGAAGAAAAGGAAGTGGCTGTCAAATTCAGAATAAACGGCAAAACCTGCAAGATGGGGGGTATTGCCAAAGGCAGCGGTATGATACACCCTAACCTTGCGACAATGCTCGTGTTTATAACCACCGATTGCAATATTTCTTCGGAAATGCTTAAAAAAGCGCTTAAAACGGACGTGCAGTCCACTTTCAATATGGTAAGCATAGACGGCGACACTTCGACCAACGATATGGTGGCGGTGCTTGCTAACGGTATGGCGGGCAACGACGAAATAAATAAAGACGACGAAAGTTTTGCGGAGTTTATGAAGGCGCTTAACACGGTAAACGTGGCGCTCTGCCGCAAAATCGCCGCCGACGGCGAGGGCACTACCAAACTTTTGGAGTGTAAAGTTTCGGGCGCTAAAACGCTTGAAGACGCGAAAAAAGTGGCAAAGTCCGTCGTGTGTTCCAGCCTGTTAAAAGCGGCGATGTTCGGTGCGGACGCCAACTGGGGCAGGGTGCTTTGCGCTATCGGGTATTCGGGAGCGGACGTTGATGTCAACTGTATCGACGTGGCGTTTTTCTCGGACAGCGGTATGATAACCGTATGTATGAACGGCGTGGGCGTTGACTTTTCGGAAGAACTTGCCAAAAAAGTGCTTTCAACCGACGATATAGATATTATCGTAAGATTAAATCAGGGCGGATATTCCGCGACGGCGTGGGGTTGCGACTTGACTTACGACTACGTAAAAATCAACGGCGATTACAGGACTTAAAGTTTAACGCTTAATAAAGACTTGGAGCGGTATTATGGATAAAAATTATTCTAATTTCCAGCGTGCCGAAGTGCTTACCCAAGCGCTTCCGTACATAAAAAACTATACGGGTAAAATCGTCGTCGTAAAGTACGGCGGCAACGCTATGCTTAACGAATCCTTAAAAGAACAGGTTATGGAAGATATCGTGCTTTTATGGCTTATCGGCGTAAAAGTGGTGTTGGTGCACGGCGGCGGACCGGAAATTTCCGAAATGATGGAAAAACTCGGCAAAAAAGCCGAATTCGTGGACGGGCTTCGGATAACCGATAAAGAAACGGTGGATATCGTGCAGATGGTGCTTTCGGGCAAAGTCAACAAGTCGCTTGTCAACTTCCTTGAAATGAAGGGCGGCAAGGCGATGGGTATTTCGGGCATAGACGGCAAACTGATTGAAGCGCAGAGCAAAGACGAAAAGTTGGGTTTTGTCGGCGAAATTACCAAAATCAATATAGAGCCCGTTTTAGACCTTTTGGGTAAAGGCTATATTCCCGTTATCTCTACCGTTGGTTGCGATAACGACGGAAACGCTTATAACATTAACGGCGACACGGCGGCGGCTTTTATCGCGGGCGCTTTAAACGCCAAGCGTCTTATTATGATGACGAATATAGCGGGCGTATTAAAGGACAAAAACGACCCGTCGAGCATTATTCCCGAAATATCCGTAAATAAAGCCGAAGACCTTAAACAAAGCGGCGTAATATCGGGCGGTATGATTCCCAAAGTCGATTGCTGTATAACGGCAATCAACAAGGGCGTAAAAAAAGTAATAATAATGGACGGCAGAGTTCCGCACTCCATTTTAATGGAACTTTTAACCGACGAAGGCGCGGGAACGCTGTTTGTGGGCGACAACAATGAATAACGTAAAAGAACTCGACAATTTATACGTTGCGAACACGTACGCCCGCTTTCCCGTCAACATAGTAAAGGGCAAATGTTCTTACTGCTACGACGATAAAGGCGTAAAATATATAGATATGGGCGCGGGGATAGCGGTAAACACTTTCGGGTATTCTGACGCGGCTTGGAAAAAGGCGGTTATAAACCAACTTAACGCTTTTCAGCACACTTCTAACCTTTATTATTCAGAGCCTTGCGCGCTGCTTGCCAAAACGCTTTGCGAAAAAACGGATATGAAAAAGGTGTTTTTCTCAAATTCGGGCGCGGAAGCCAACGAGTGCGCTATTAAGGTTGCCCGTAAATACGCCGCGGAAAAGTTAGGCAAGGATTGCTACAATATAATAACCCTGAAAAACGGTTTTCACGGCAGAACCATCGCGACGCTTGCCGCGACGGGGCAGGACGTTTTTCATAAAAATTTCGCGCCTTTCCCCGACGGGTTTTTGTATGCGGACGCAAACGATATAAACGGCGTTAAAAACCTTATGGAAAACAATAAGGTCGCGGCAATAATGATAGAGTGCGTACAGGGCGAAGGTGGCGTAAACCCGCTAACATGCGAGTTCGTTAAAGAACTTTCAGAACTTTGCGGTAAAACGGGCGCGCTTTTGATAATCGACGAAGTGCAGACGGGCAACGGCAGAACGGGCAAACTTTACGCGTATATGCATTACGGCATTAAGCCCGATATCATCACTACCGCCAAGGGGCTTGGCGGCGGGCTGCCTATCGGTGCGTGCATAATGGGCGAAAAGGCGGAAAAGATGCTGTCTTACGGCGACCACGGCTCTACTTTCGGCGGAAATCCCGTATCATGCGCGGGCGCACTCAATATCTTAAACAGGATTGACGATAAACTTTTAGCCGAAGTAAACCGAAAAAGCGAGTATATTTTTAACAGGCTGAAAAACGCCAAAGGCGTTATTTCAGTAAGCGGCAAAGGACTTATGATAGGCGTTAAACCTGAAAAGGACGCAAAAGCGGTGGTAAATGCGTGTATGGAAAAGGGTGTGCTGTTTTTGACGGCAAAGGATAAGGTGCGGCTTTTGCCCGCGCTGAATATTCCGTTTAGCGCGCTGAAAATCGCGCTTGACGTATTGTGCGCTGTCTGCGCCGAATAAAACCGTGAAAAAGGAGACGGTTATGAATTTAAAAGGCAGAAATTTTTTGAAACTTCTGGATTTTACTCCCGAAGAAATAGAATACCTTATCGACCTTGCTATAAAGTTCAAAGCAGAAAAAAAGCAGGGGATACCGCACAGGCTTTGCGAAGGCAAAAACGTGGCGCTTATCTTTGAAAAGACGAGTACCCGCACCCGCTGTGCGTTCGAAGTCGCGGCGGCGGATTTAGGTATGCATCCCGTGTATTTAGACCCTAAAAGTTCGCAGATAGGCAAAAAAGAGAGTATAAAAGACACGGCAAGGGTATTAGGCGCTATGTTCGACGGTATAGAATACCGCGGTTTCGGGCAGGAAATAGTAGAAGAACTTGCCGAGTTTTCGGGCGTGCCCGTCTGGAACGGGTTGACAAACGAATTTCACCCCACGCAGATACTTGCGGACTTTATGACGATAAAAGAAATATACGGCTCTTTAAAAGGTAAAAAACTCGTATACATGGGCGACGCACGGTATAATATGGGCAATTCTTTAATGGTCGGTTGCGCAAAAATGGGTATGAAGTTTACCGCCTGCGCGCCGAAAAAATATTTCCCGAACCCCGCCTTAATAAAAGAGTGCGAAAAAATCGCCGCAAAAACGGGCGCAACGCTGGAATTTTGCGAACAGCCGTTAAAAGCGGTACAGGGCGCGGACGTAATATATACCGACGTGTGGGTTTCTATGGGCGAACCCGACGGCGTGTGGGCGGAACGTATAAAAGACTTAACGCCTTACAGGGTATCGGCGGAAGTTATGCGCGCCGCGGGTGAAAATTGCAAGTTTATGCATTGTCTGCCGTCTTTTCACGATATTAAAACCGAAATCGGAAAAGAGATATTCGATAAATTCGGCATAGACTGTATGGAAGTGTCGGACGAAGTGTTTGAAAGCGCCGATTCGGTAGTGTTTACCGAGGCGGAAAACAGGATGCATACTATAAAGGCGGTTATGGCGGCAACGCTTGCAGGGGACAAGTTATGAAAAAAGGCTATCTTGTGTTTGCCGACGGAAGCGTGTTCGAAGGTCAAAAAATCGGTGCGGACGCGGAGAGTATAGGCGAACTCGTATTCACCACGGGTATGGAAGGG
>CAMOVY010000048.1 GCA_946627905.1 uncultured Clostridia bacterium | reverse complement strand
TCGCCTTTCAACTCTTTTCTGCTGTTGCAGGGGCTGGAAACTCTGTCTTTAAGGGTGGAACGGCACGTCGAAAACGCGCTGAAAGTTGTAGAATTTCTTAAAAACCACCCGCAGGTGGAAAGGGTAAATCACCCGTCGCAGGCTGTCGGCAGACAAAAAGAACTGTATGACAAATACTTTCCGAACGGCGCAGCGCCTATATTTACGTTTGAAGTAAAGGGCGGCGAAGAAAAGGCGAAAAAGTTTACCGAAAGCCTTAAACTGTTCTCTCTACTCGCTAACGTTGCGGACGTAAAGTCGCTGGTAATTCACCCCGCTTCCACCACGCACTCTCAACTGTCCGCGGAAGAACTGCTTAAAGCGGGGATAACGCCTAACAGCGTAAGACTTTCCATAGGAACGGAACATATAGACGATATTATAGCCGACTTAAAAGCGGGCTTTGAAGCGATAAAATAAAAAGTAAAAAAGGAGATATAAAAATGGCGAAAATATATAATTCGGCGGCAGAACTTGTTGGCAGCACGCCGCTTGTGGAACTTAAAAACATTGAAAAGGTGTTGGGGCTTAAAGCAAAAATTCTCGCAAAGTTAGAATATGTTAACCCCGCGGGTTCGGTCAAGGACAGAATTGCCAAAGCAATGATAGAAGACGCGGAAAAAACGGGCAAACTGAAAGCGGGTTCTGTGATAATAGAACCGACTTCGGGCAATACGGGGATAGGTTTAGCGTCCATCGCGGCGGCGAAAGGCTATCGCATAATAATTGTTATGCCCGAAACTATGTCCGTTGAGCGCAGACAACTTATGAAGGCTTACGGCGCGGAATTAGTGCTGACCGACGGTGCTTTGGGTATGAAAGGCGCGATTGCCAAGGCGGACGAACTTGCGAAAGAAATACCGAACGCTTTTATTCCGGGGCAGTTTGTTAATCCCGCAAACCCCAAGGCGCATTTCGATACCACAGGCCCTGAAATTTATGAAGATACCGACGGAAAGGTAGATATATTCGTCGCGGGCGTAGGCACGGGCGGCACGATAACGGGCGTAGGCAAATATTTAAAGAGTAAAAACCCCAAAGTCAAAATCGTGGCGGTAGAACCCGAAACTTCGGCGGTGCTGTCGACGGGCAAAGCGGGGGCGCACAAGATACAGGGTATAGGCGCGGGGTTTGTGCCCGCGGTGCTCGACACGAAAGTTTACGACGAGATAATTCCCGTTTCTAATGAAGACGCGTTTAAGTTCGGCAAGTTAGTAGGTAAAAAAGAAGGCGTTTTGGTAGGCATATCTTCGGGCGCGGCGCTTGCGGCGGCGGTAAATCTTGCGAGCCGCGAAGAAAGTGCGGGCAAGAATATAGTAGTGCTTTTACCAGATACGGGCGACAGGTACTTATCCACGCCGCTTTTTTCGGAGTAGCGTAAATGCCCGACAGGTTTTCGAGAACGGAAAATTTAATAGGTAAAATCGCCGTGGAAAGGCTTAAAACCGCCAGAGTGATAGTTTTCGGTTTGGGCGGCGTAGGCGGCTATGCGGCGGAAGCGCTTGCGCGCGCGGGCGTGGGCGCGCTTACCCTTGTTGATAACGACAAGGTGGCGGTTTCTAATATCAACAGACAAATTTTGGCGCTTAACTCCACGGTGGGGGAATATAAAGCCGACGTTGCGGAAAAACGGATAAAGGATATAAACCCCGCCTGTAAGGTAAAAACGTATAAACTTTTCTATCTGCCCGAAACGGCGAGCGAGATAGATTTTAATAATTACGATTACGTTATAGACGCGATAGACACCGTTTCTGCTAAACTCTGTATAGCGGAACGGGCGGAAAAATCGGGCGTGCCCGTAATTTCCGCTATGGGTACGGGTAATAAACTTGATGTCGCGGGCTTTAAGGTGGCGGATATTTATGAAACGCGTGGCTGCCCGCTTGCAAGGGTTATGCGCACAGAGTGCAAAAGGCGGGGAATAACTCGCCTTAAAGTCGTGTATTCGGAAGAAAAGGCGATAAAACCGCAAAATGCGGACAGCAAAGCCGAAAAAAGCGCGAGAAAAGTCGCGCCCGCAAGTATTTCGTTCGTGCCGCCCGTCGCGGGGCTACTTATGGCGGCGGAAGTTGTTAAAGATTTGATAAAGGGTGAAAACAGATGAAAATTTCCACGCGCGGAAGGTACGCGGTAAGGGTTTTAATAGATATGGCGGAGAACTTTAAGGGGGATTATATTCCGCTTAAAGACATAGTAAAGCGGCAGGACGTTTCGCAAAAGTATTTAGAAAGCATAATGCTGCTTTTATCCAAAAGCGATATAGTAGAAGGGGTTCACGGCAAAGGCGGTGGCTACCGCCTGAAAAAACCGCCCGAAGATATAAAGATAGGCGAAATTCTGCGTGCGACCGAAGGCAGTTTAGCGCCCGTTAGTTGCCTTGAAGAGAACGCTAAAGTGTGCGAACGCGCGGGCAGTTGCAAAACCCTTCCTATGTGGCGGGAATTTTCTGCGCTTGTGAACGGATTTTTCGACGGAAAAACCGTAAAAGACCTTATGGGTAATAGTGGCGGCGGGGAATACGTGATATAACCGATTTAAAAGTTTACGCGGGGCGATAATTTTATCGCCCCGCGTAAAATATATTGAATTTAGGTTAAAGTATACCTTCGATAAGGTTTTTAACGGCAAGCACGAAAAGAATTATTGCGCCCAGCCATACGGCGTATTCGCCCAACAGCCTGCCGAGCGATTTGCCGATAAAAAGGGCGGCGGCAACGATTGCAAAAGTTATTATTCCGATAATTCCCGCGACAATGAATATTGAAAAGGGAAGCGTAGTCGCGGCAAAAGTGATGCCGACGATAAGTGCGTCTATACTCGTGGCGACAGCCTGCAAAGTAAGCACGTTTAAAGTGAAACGTTGCGCGTTTTCGCGTTGCGCCGCTTCGGAAAAACCGACGGACTTTTCCGACTTGCGTTTTTCCGCAATAATATCGCACACTATTTTTACCGCGAGAATAAAGAACACGCCCGCCGAAAGAAATTTGGCGAACGACTGTAAAAAGTCAGAAACCAGCCCGCCGAGAAAATACCCCAAAAGCGGCATACCGAACTGAAACGCCGCAAAGAAAGCGGGCATAGCCCACTCTTTTTTTCTCGTTAAGGTCTTTTCGTAAGTCGCGCAGTTGGCAATAGTCAGCGCAAACGCGTCCATAGCAAGCGCGACGGATATAACGACAATTTCAAACGCACTCATTTTCTTCACCGTAAAACTTTTTAATTATATATAATTGTATTGCTTTTGTCAACGTAAAATGATAAAATATACTTAATTATGGTTAAAATCACCGAAGAGTGGGACGAAATTTTAAATGAAGAATTTTCTTCGCCGTCCTATATAAAATTAAGGGAATTTTTAAAAGCCGAATATTCGACGCGTACCGTTTATCCCGATATGTTCAGCATATTCAACAGTATGAAAACAACAGCGTTTAAGGATATAAAAGCAGTAATTCTCGGGCAAGACCCCTATCACGAAGAAGGTCAGGCGATGGGGCTTTCCTTTTCCGTGCCGAAAGGCGTGGCGCTGCCGCCGTCGCTCGTCAATATTTTTAAAGAAATACAAGACGAAACGGGCGCGGATAACTTTACTTCGGGCGATTTAACGGGCTGGGCAAAACAGGGCGTGCTGCTACTTAACGCGGTGCTTACCGTGCGCGCGCACGCGGCTAATTCCCATAAAGACAAGGGTTGGGAAGAGTTTACCGACGGCGTTATAAAGAAAATATCCGACGGGCGCGATAACGTCGTATTCTTTTTATGGGGCGCTAACGCCCGCGCTAAAAAGGCGCTTATAGACGGCAGTAAACACTTGATATTAGAGTGCGCGCATCCAAGCCCATTGTCCGCGTATAACGGATTTTTCGGGTGCGGGCATTTTATTAAAGCAAACGAATATCTTATTAAACACGGCAAAATGCCGATTGACTGGAGCAGACTATGAAATACGCAGTAATTTTAGGCGACGGTATGGCGGATTATCCGCAGGAAAGTTTAGGCGGCAAAACGCCGCTCGATTTAGCGAAAAAACCGTATATAGACGGGCTTTGCAGGGTTTCCGAAGTGGGGCTTTGCAAAACGGTGGCGGAAGGGTTAAAACCGGGTAGCGACGTTGCTAACCTTTCGGTTTTGGGCTACGACCCGAAAGAGTGCTACACGGGGCGTTCGCCACTCGAGGCGGCGTCAATCGGCATAGCGCTTAAAAGCACGGACATAACGGCGCGCGCGAATTTAGTATGTTTATCGGACGAAGAAAATTTCGAAGATAAAACTATGATAGACTACAGCGCGGGGGAAATCACCACCGCGGAAGCCAAAATTTTAATAGATTATCTTGCGGAAAAACTTAACGATGAAAAGTACCGCCTGTATTCGGGTATAAGTTATAGGCATTGTCTCGTTATAGATAACGGCAAAATCGCGGGCGATTTAACCCCGCCGCACGACATTACGGGTAAGCCCGTCAAGGGGCATTTACCGACTAGCGAAACGGGCAAAGAATATCTGCGCCTTATGGAAAAGTCTGCAGAACTTTTGAAAAACCACCCCGTAAATCTTGCAAGGATAAAGGCGGGCAAGCGCCCCGCAAACTCCTTATGGTTCTGGGGGGAAGGCACTAAACCCGCTTTGCAGTCTTTTAATGAAAGGTACGGCTTAAAGGGCGCTATGATTTCCGCTGTCGATTTACTTAAGGGCATAGGCAAACTTACGGGTATGCGGGTTATAGAAGTGGAAGGCGCTACGGGCAATTACGATACGAATTTTCAGGGCAAGGCAAACGCCGCTTTGGACGCATTAAAAGACTGCGATTTCGTGTATATTCATATGGAAGCGCCCGACGAGTGCGGGCATCACGGCGACGCAAAGCATAAGATTTATTCTATAGAACAAATCGACGGGGTAGTTAAAACCATAGCCGAAGGCTTAAAGGCGCGTGGCGAAGATTTTGCGCTTTTGATTATGCCGGACCACCCTACGCCGCTTAATTTAATGACGCACGTTGCTGATGCCGTGCCGTACGTTTTATACAACAGTACCAAAACGGTAAGCAGCGGCGCGGAAAAATACTGTGAAACGGAAGCCGCAAAGACGGGAATTTTTGAACAAAGCGGCGTAAGTTTAATGAAAAAGTTTTTAGGAAAATAAATTTTTAATAATATGTATAATAACAGTGTACCGCCCCGCATAATTTTATGCGGGGCGGTACTTTTGTGTGTTGCAGCAACGGGTTTGCATAAGTTTGACAACTTTCGATATGCAAAACAATTTTAACACAAACATTAAATAAAAAAAGCAAAGTACAGTCAAAGTGTACTATTTTGTATCGGATTTTGTATTTTCGCCCCGAAAAAGGTTGTATTTCCTTTTTCGGGGCGTTCTATTTATGGGTTTTCAAGCATATAAAATTTGTAAAGAGTGCGAAAGGAGAAACATTATGAACGAAAAATTACAGTACGCCACTATGCTTGAAATACCCGTCAACACGGCGAACATTACCTATAAACCCGCGAAACGCCGGCGCGTATTCAAAAAGAAAAGTAAAAGCCCCGACGCGGTAAAAGAAGAATTATTGTCCAAGGTAAATGCGGAAAGCGAGATAACAGAACAGGCTATCCCGCAAGAAGCCGCTGTCGAAAGGGCGGAAGATACGGCGGAAATTTCAGAAGAAGTTATGCCGCAAGCGGCAGAAGACGCGGCGGAAGAGACTGTCGGGCAAGCGGCAGAAGAAACGTACGTCAGTACGAGCGTTCGCAAAAAAAAGCGCAAACCGTTTTTTAAGTTTTCGGTAATAAGCGCGGAAATCGTGGCGATAGCGGTGCTTGTCGGCGCAATATTTATTACCAACGCGCTTTACTCTGACAGCGCGATAAACGTGTTTATGCGCAGGGTGTTTTCGGTAGAAACTGCGGCGGCGGAGAAAACTTATAAAGATTTTTCGCCCGTTATGAATTTTGACGGCGATGTTAGTTTAGATAACGGCATTATTTCTTACACGGGCAGCGGTTCGGTATATGCGCCGACGGACGGAACGGTTTCTTCCGTCGTCAAAGAAGAAGACGGCACTTATACTATGGTTGTAGCGCACAGCGCGGTGTTTTCTTCCACCCTTTCGGGACTTTCGTACGCTTATCTCGGCGCAGGGGACAGCGTGTTCGACAATATCCCCGTGGGCTACGTAGAAGGCGGCGGGCTTACTATGTGTTTTAATTCCGAAAACGCCGTAATCACCGACTACACGATAGAAGATAACGCCGTTTTATGGGCGGTATAAGATATTCCGTTCATCCCTTATTTTTCGCGGTAGGCTTTTATTACGCGCTGACGGGCAGAATATTCGTGTTTTTAATATACACGTTTACCGCAGTATTGCACGAAACGGGGCATTCTATCGCTGCGGAAAAGGCGGGATACAGACTTAATAAAATAACTCTTACGCCCTTCGGCGCGGTGGCTTCCGGCAATATCGAAGGGCTTAAATTTTACGACGAACTGTATATTGCGGCGGCAGGTCCGCTCTTAAATCTCGCCGTGGGGCTTCTATTCGTTGCCGTTTGGTGGATATTTCCCGAAACGTACGCTTTTACGGACGTCTGCGCGGAAGCAAATTTTGCGTTAGCGCTTATAAACCTTATCCCCGCGTACCCCTTGGACGGCGGCAGAATTCTGTCCGCGCTGTTATCTATTAAAACGGGCGAAAAAAAGGCGGCGCTTATATGTAAAATCTTGGGCGTTGCGCTGGGCGTTTTACTTATTTGCGGGTTTATTTATACGCTTTTTTATTCACCAAATCCGTCTTTGCTGATTTTCGGGCTGTTCGTCGTAGTGGGGGCTTTTAGTCGCGACAAGGAAAATAAATACGTTAAAATAACCCGCGCGCTGTCAGAAGAAAACCTGCGCCGCGGTATGCCGATAAAGCGGCAGGCGGTTTCCGCCGACATAACCATAAAAAAACTCGTCGCCATTACCGACGCTAACGCTGTGAACGAGATAGAAGTGTATAAAAGCGGCGTTTTGGTGAAAAAATTAAGCCAAAACCAACTTGAAAAAATAATAGTCGGCGGAAATTTGTATTCCAAACTCGGCGATTATATGTAAAGCGGGCAAAATCACGCTTAAAAAGCGTTCAAAAAAAGTCCATATATAGCGTTAAAAGCGCGCGACACGAACTATATATCGGGGTTAATAAAAAATCGCCGAATTTCGGGGCAAAATTTTAAAAAAAGGCGTAAAAAACTTGACAATAGGGCGTACATTTGGTAAAATACATTAGCATCTCGTATTTCGGGGTGTTAATTTTTTCATGTTCGGAAGGTGCGTTATGGCAGCGAAAGGCGCTAGAAACAAGATAACTTTGGCTTGTACTGAATGTAAGCAGAGAAATTACGACACGTTCAAAAACAAAAAGAACGACGCGGAACGTATCGAAATCAAAAAATACTGCAAGTTCTGCGGCAAACATACCGTTCATAAAGAAGCGAAATAATTTTTACCGCTTTTCTTTAGCGGCAGAGTTCGGCGTTTGCCCGAATTTGCCAGATAATAAGGGGATTTTAAATGGAAAAACTTAAATCCAGTCAAGACGGCTTTACCGCCACTACCGCGGAAGCCAAAAAAGAAAGAGAGCAGGAAATTAAGGCGAAAGAGGCTAAAAAGGCCAAAAAGAAAGACGGCAAGCCCGGGTTCTTTAAGAGAATAGGTCTTAAATTCAGAGACGTGTTCTCCGAACTCAAAAGGGTCAGTTGGCCGACTTTCCCGAAAGTAGTTAAAAAGACGGGCGTAGTACTCGTCGTGGTTTTGGCGTTTTTAGTCATCATCACCGCGTTCGACACGGGGCTACTTGAACTGTTAAAACTCGTGTCGCCGAAAGGTTAAGGAGAATCTATGGGTATAGAAGACGCAAAGTGGTACGTTATTCACACATACTCCGGCTACGAGATGATGGTGAAGGACTCGCTTGAAAAACTTATCGAGAACAACAAC
>CAMOVY010000047.1 GCA_946627905.1 uncultured Clostridia bacterium | reverse complement strand
TTCCACCCGACGCTTCGGTCTTAGATTCCAGATAATCGAAAATTTTACTTATGCCCTGCTCGTCAATAGGATTGCTCGACATCTTTTTGGTAAGAAACTCGTCTAAATCGTACTCGACCTTGCCCGTTATGTCTACAATCGCATAGCGCGCCCTTTCGTATAACACGCCGTCTTTATAATAGACTTCGAATTTCGCGGAAACGGGCAGACCTTCTATATCTACGCCAAGTCTTAAAGTTCCTGCCATTTCAGGTCTTTGGTTTTCGTCTAAAGCCACTTTAAAATTATATCGTATCTCGGCGTCTAAAGGCGTACTCGTTTCTTTTATCCGCAGTTCGATTTCAGAACCGCGCATTATATCGATATTTCTGTTCGCGCTTGCTTCGCCAAGAAAAACGGCGGCGCTTTCTCTGTTCGTTTCTTCGTAATTACCGTTAAAGGTCGTATCGGAAGAACAGCCGTACAACCCCAAAACGCTTACAGCCACAATACAACATATAATTAAAGCAACAATCTTTTTCATAACGCCCCCGATTATTATATAACGATAGAAATATCGACACATAATAATTATACTGTATAGTTTTTGCTATAGACAATACGTGCACGTTGCAAAAGGTTGTCGTTTTGTTGTGCGGCGGAAATAGCGGAAATTTTAAAAATTTTCAGGCGGAGCAGATGCTACGCCTGAACTGTTTTAAGATATCCGGTTATACTTTAATATTATAAAGGCAACTGTCCTAACTGATAACTGTCAAGGTCGCTCGGCAGACTTATCTTGCCGTCATAAGCCTTTACTACCATATATACTGACATATCGGAATTATATCCTTCATAACTCATTGTCATAGACACGTCGATTTTACATGCAATAAGGTTGCCGTTAGCGTCGAAAACGTAATAATATTCACCGTTCACTTTCACGCCTTCTACCGAGAAATTATTAACTTCTAATTTAAATTTGCTTTCCGTTTCGCCTTTATCCAGATAAACCTTAATGCTACCTGTGGTATCCGTTTCAAGGTATGTCATAGCGCCTTCTATGTCTATAATCGCGGATGACCCCATACCGGTAACCCCTTCAAGGAACTCTTCGTAATCCACTGCCTGTTTTATCTTCATGCCGTCGCTGTTTATGTACATCAAACCGTTGGAATAATAAATGTCGCCCTTTATGGTTTGACCTTCTCCTTTACCTTTGACGCTACCTTCCATCTCCATCTGTTGCTCAGCATTGTAAGCGCATTTTAAATCGTATTCCATAGAAAAAGAGAACTCATCACTTTCTGACTCTATAGAAAATTCCATTTCCATACCGCTTTTCATGTCTAAAACACTGCTATCGCCGTTAACGCTTTCAGCAAACTCCGCAGCGGTTGCTTTATCTACTTCTTCATAATTGCCTTTAAAGGTAGAATCCCCGCAAGCCGCAAAACTCATTACGCCGATTGCAAGAACAATGCACATAATAAACGTTAAAAGTTTTTTCATTGTCGTTTACTCCCTAAAAATTTTTTATCGGTTTTTAAAAACCGTTTACGTTGTCTATATTATGGCTCTTTGCCAAAATTTTGTCAAGCCTTTCCGCAAATTTAAAAACCACAACTCCCGAAAACTTTTCGGGAGTTGTTTGGTGCACTCGACGGGAGTCGAACCCACAGCCTTCGCCGTCGGAGGGCGACGCTCTATCCAATTGCGCTACGAGTGCGTTATTCTGCGCCGCGACAGGCGGCGCAAGGATATAAACTATATATTTTATATATTGATTTGTATTATTCTTCTTCGGGCGGCTGTTTTACGGAAACTTTTACTTGCAAAATGCGTTTTACGGTCGCTTTCGTTATCTCGATTTCAAGATTAAGATAATAAAACTTAAATCCCGTTTTGGGAATTTCACCTACTCTTTCGATAAGCCAGCCGCTTAAAGTTATCGTGTCAAACTTTTCTTCTTCGCCGCCGAGTTCAAAATGCGAAAAAAAGTCCGAAAGCGGCACGCCCGCATCAACCAAAGTAAAGTCGCCGCTTTTGCGGAAGTAATTTATTTCTTCGTCGTGCTCGTCCCAGATTTCGCCGACAAGTTCTTCTAAAACGTCTTCAAGCGTGATTAAGCCCGCCGTGCCGCCGTATTCGTCCAAAACGACCGCCATATGCACTTTTTTCTTTTGGAGTTGGCGAAGTAGGTTTGAAATTTTAATATGTTCGGTGGTAAACACCGCGGGTTGCATAATATGCCTTACGTTCTTTTCCCCCGCAAGGAAAGCCGAGAAAAAATCCTTTTCGTGAATAGTGCCGATAATAGAATCTATAGAGTTTTCGTAAACGGGAAGACGCGAATAACCTTCTTTATCGAAAATGTTTTTTATTTCTTCCATCGAAGAGTTAACGTCCGCCGCGACCATGTTGACGCGCGGCACTAAAATGTCGCCGACTTCCACGTCGTCGAATTCTATAACCGAGCGGATAAGGCGCGTTTCGTCTTTTCTAATCGTGCCGTCTTCTTCCGCTTCTTCAACCACCGTCATAATTTCTTCTTCGGTGATTTTATCTTCGCCTTTTATGCGGAAAATTTTGCCTATAAGCCATTTCCAGCCGCCGAACACGAAATTAAACGCGTAAAGCAGCCAAAAGAAAAACACGGTTAAAGGATAAAAGGTCATGGCGAACTTTTCGGGGTGTGCCGCCGCTAAAAATTTAGGCGTTATCTCGCCGAATAACAGTACGGCAAGTGTGATAACAACGGTGGATATAAGCGACGGGTCTGCGCCCGTGTCCGCTAAAATCTTGGTAAAAAACACGGCGGCAAGCGTTGCCGCGGTGATGTTTACTATATTATTCCCGACAAGTATCGTAGAAAGAAGTTTGTCGAATTTGTTTTCCGCGAGTTCAAGCGTTTTAGCCGCGCGCTTGTTGCCGCCGACAGCCAAAGCGCGGAGTTTTATTCTGCTTGCGCAGGAAAACGCGGTTTCCGCCGCGGAGAAAAACCCCGACAGAATAATAAGAACTATTAAAGCGATAAGCAGCGGAACAGAGCCGTCCGGCATAAAATCCCCCTTTATCCCGAATTCACTTTATCGTCGCACGGGATAGTGATAATATTATATAGTTTATAGCAAAAAATATCAAGTATTTTATAAACCTTTAGCGCAAAGTTGTATTTTAAAGCAAAATATGTTATCATTTTATAAATCAAAATTCATAGGTAAAAAATGAAAACGGTAGTCGTGGGTATGAGCGGCGGCGTGGACAGTTCGGTCGCGGCGCTAATCTTAAAAGAGCAAGGGTACAACGTAATCGGGCTTTATATGAACAACTGGGAAGAAGTCGACGCTTGCGGTGCGTGTACGGGTGAAGAAGACTTTGCTGACGTCAGGCGCGTGGCGAATAAAATCGGAATTCCCTATTACTCCGTAAACTTTGCCAAAGAATATATGGACAGGGTGTTTTCTTATTTTCTAAAGGAATACGCGGCGGGCAGAACCCCCAACCCCGACGTTTTATGCAACCGCGAAATAAAATTCAAGGATTTTAAAGAAAAAGCGAAAGAACTCGGCGCGGACTACATCGCGACGGGGCATTATTGCGATATTTTACACGATAAGGACGTGCATTACCTTTTAAAAGCCAAAGACCAAAGTAAAGACCAGACCTATTTTTTAAACCAACTGTCGCAGGAACAGTTAGACGGGGTTTTGTTTCCGCTGGGGCGGCTCGATAAAGCGGAAGTTCGTAAAATCGCCGAAAAAAACGGGCTTGCCACCGCCGCGAAAAAGGATTCCACAGGCATATGCTTTATAGGCGAACGGAATTTCAGGAATTTTTTATCCAAATATCTGCCCGCGAAAAAAGGCGACATAATAACGACGGACGGCAAAAAAATCGGCGAACATACGGGACTTATGTACTACACTTTAGGTCAGCGCCGCGGACTTAATATCGGCGGACAGAAAGGCGACGACGGCGGCAGATGGTTCGTTATCGAAAAAGACCTTAAAAACAATATATTATACGTGGCGCACGGGGGGGAAGAAAGACTTTACAGCAAAGGGCTTATATTAAACGCGGTCAACTGGATACCCTTTGCCCCGCAAGAAAAAGAATTCCATTGCACGGCGAAGTTCCGCTACCGCCAGCCCGAACAGGGTTGCACGGTGAAAATAAACGACGGATTTATTCAGGTAGATTTCGACGAAAAACAGCGCGCCATAACCGAAGGGCAGTTCGCCGTGTTTTATCAGGGCGAAAAGTGCATAGGCGGCGGCGTTATAGAAAAAGCGATATTCTGATAAAATTTACGTTTTAAAACTTCTCCCCCGCAGGCAAAGCCTGCGGGGGAGATGGATTTTAAATTCTTATCCGCTTACAAAACAGAATAAAACACAACCATAGTTATTATAATAGCGACGCAAGAAAGTGCCGACAAAGACGCACTGACGATGCTGAATATCAAAGGTCTTTTTGAAATCTCAACGTTGTTCTGCACGTTAACGGTTTTGCGATACGAAATTATACTGTTAGTACAAAGTACGCCCGATATAATTGACGCCCCTATACCTATCAAAACCGCAAACCAAAGTGCCAGCATAAGAAAAACGCCGACACCTATACCCATAAAAGACCCTTCTTCTCTGAGTTTTTCAAATTTGTGTATAGTGTCTATTGCGTCAACAACCACCAAATAAACAAAAAACAAAGCGATACAAGCAAAAATCGTTCCTGCAATAGCGCCCGAACGATAGACTTCTTTGTAAGGGCGATTATGTTTAGTTTTCGCGCTATTTTCCACTCCGTTGTTGTTTAATTCCATATCGTTCCCCTATTTCTTTAACGATATGGCTATTATAACACAGAAAAAAGGCGAGTGCAATAATTATAAAAAATTAGATTATCGACCTTTTATTTACCCTTAAAGTATTTTACTGCGGACAGGAAAAGTTTTATATCGTATTCGCCCGCTACGTTTTTATATAAGCCCTTGCCTATGCGTTCGCTGTGCCCCATTTTGCCTAACACCCTGCCGTCTTTACTCGTAATGCCTTCTATCGCGTACGCCGAACCGTTGGGGTTAAACCTTATATCCATAGTGGCGTTCCCGCCCATATCCACGTACTGCGTGGCAATTTGCCCGTTTTCCGCAAGTTCTTTTATAACCGTTTCGCTTGCTAAAAACCTGCCTTCGCCGTGCGATATAGGCACGGTGAACACGTCGCCGACGTTTACTTCTTTAAGCCACGGCGACTTTGTCGACGCAACCCGCGTTCTTACAAGCCTTGACTGGTGGCGACCTATCGTGTTAAAAGTCAAAGTGGGCGAATTTTCGTCCGTATCGGTTATTTTACCGTACGGCACAAGCCCTAATTTAATAAGCGCCTGAAAACCGTTGCATACGCCCGCGATAAGTCCGTCTCTTCTATCAAGTAGGTTTTGCACTTCTTCTTTTACCGCAGCGTTTCTCATAAACGCCATTATGAACTTACCCGAACCTTCGGGTTCGTCCCCGCCCGAAAACCCGCCGGGGATAAACAGCGCCTGCGCCGACTTAAGCTTTTCAGCGAACATATCCACGCTTTTTTCAATGTCCTTTTCGGTCATATTGTTGACAACGAAAATTTCCGCTTTACCGCCCGCCCTTTCTGCTTCTTTAGCCGTGTCGTACTCGCAATTAGTGCCGTAAAACACGGGAATTAAAAATTCGGGCCTAGCGTAAAAGTCCTTGGGCGCATAAAAATTCTTACTTTCGTAAGAAAAAGTTTGAGTTTTAGCGTATTCTTTCTCTTCCAAAGTCGGATACACGCTTTCAAGCCGCGCGCGGTAGGCGTTAAACAGTTCCGCAACGCATACGCTTTCACCTTTAAGTGTTATCTTGCCGTCCGACGTGATTTCGCCGAGAAGTACGCCGACATTTTCTTCCGTTTCCAAAACGATTGCGCCGTAAGAGTAGGCGAAAATATCGTTTAAGTTTACGTTTTTATCGAACGTAAAACCAAAATCGTTTCCAAGGCAGGCTTTAAATACCCCTTCGGCAATACCGCCGAACGTCGGCGTAAACGCCGAATACACTTTGCCCGCGGATATAAGCGCGTAAACCTTTTTATAGTTATCTTTAAGCGACTTTAGGTCGGGCAAACCGTCTTCCGCAATTTCGGGCAAAAGCAACCTTACCTTATGCCCCGCGGCTTTATAATCGTTTGAAACGACGTCTTTTATCTTGCCCGTCGAAACCGCAAAGGAAACAAGCGTCGGCGGCACGTCAAGATTTTCGAAACTGCCGCTCATACTGTCCTTACCGCCGATAGCGGCAATCTCTAATCCCATCTGCGCCCTGTACGCGCCGAGCAAGGCGGAAAGGGGTTTGCCCCAACGCTTAGGGGCTTTCATCGGCTTTTCAAAATATTCCTGAAAAGTAAGGTACACGTCCTTAAATTCAGAACCTGACGCTATAAGTTTACTAACGCTTTCAATAACCGCAAGATACGCGCCGTGATAGGGGCTTTTTTCGGAAATTTCGGGATTATACCCCCACGCCATAAACGAACAATCGCTTGTGTCGCCCGTTTCCGTAGAGATTTTGTTTACCATAGCCTGAACGGGTGTGCGCTGCGTTTTGCCGCCGAACGGCATAAGCACCGTGCCCGCACCTATCGTCGAGTCGAACCGTTCGGAAAGTCCGCGCTTGTCGCACACGTTGAGATTTGATACCAGCGCTTTATACGCCGATTTAAAATCCGCTACGGCGGGCTTTCGGTAATCGGACGGTTTTTCCGTTTCGATTGTAATATGTTTTTCCGCGCCGTTGGAATTTAAAAACTCGCGGGAAATATCGACGACGGCGCTGCCTTGCCAGAACATTTTAAGTCTGCCTTCGTCCGTTATCTCGGCAATAGCGGTCGCTTCGGTGTTTTCCGAGTGGGCGATTGCCAAAAATTCGGGAACGTCTTTTTTGTCGACGACCACCGCCATACGTTCCTGCGATTCGGAAATAGCGAGTTCCGTACCGTCAAGCCCTTCGTACTTTTTGGGTACTAAATCGAGATTTATATTAAGTCCGTCCGCAAGTTCGCCGACGGCGACGGACACCCCGCCCGCACCGAAGTCGTTGCACCGTTTTATCATTTTAGCGGCTTTCGGGTTTCTGAATAACCGCTGGAGTTTTCTTTCTTCGGGCGCGTTGCCTTTCTGAACTTCAGCGCCGCAGTTTTCCACCGACTTTAAGTTGTGCGCTTTAGACGAACCCGTCGCGCCGCCTATTCCGTCCCTGCCCGTTCTGCCGCCGAGAAGTATAACGACGTCGCCCGATTGCGGGCGCTCTCTTTTGACGTTTTCTTTTTTAGCCGCGGCGATTACCGCGCCTATTTCCATACGCTTTGCCGCATACCCCGCGTGGTACACTTCGTCAACAATCCCCGTCGCAAGCCCTATCTGGTTGCCGTAAGAAGCATAGCCCGCCGCCGCCGTCTGACAAATTTTTCTCTGCGGAAGTTTGCCCTTTACCGTTTCCGACACGGGAACGGTGGGGTCTGCCGCACCCGTTATACGCATAGCCGCGTACACGTACGCCCTGCCGGACAGCGGGTCGCGTATTGCGCCGCCTATACAGGTTGCCGCGCCGCCGAACGGTTCTATCTCGGTCGGGTGATTATGCGTTTCGTTCTTAAAAAGCAACAGCCACGGTTCTTTTTTTCCGTTTCTCTCTATCTCTATATTGACCGTACAGGCGTTGATTTCTTCCGATTCGTCAAGTTTATCTAAAAGCCCGCGCTTTTTTAAAACCTTCGCCGCAAGGGTCGCTATATCCATAAGGTTTACGGGCTTAACTCTGTCTATTTCTTTTCTGCCCGCAAGATACTCTTGAAAAGTCCTTTCCGTAAGCGCGTCGTTAAACTTTACCTTGTCGATTGTCGTTAAAAAGGTGGTGTGGCGACAATGATCCGACCAGTAGGTATCTATAACCTTTATTTCCGTTATCGTGGGGTCGCGCTTTTCGCTTAAAAAATAATCCCTGCAAAAACGGATATCGTCCAAATCCATAGCAAGTCCGTTTTCGGCGATAAAGGTTTTAAGTTCTTCATCGCCCATCGAAATAAACCCTTTAACCGTTTTAACAGTTTTAGGTACGGAAAATTCGATTTTAAGCGTTGCGGGCTTAATAGCGTCCGCTTCTTTAGAATCCACGGGATTGATAAGATATTTCTTTGCGGCGGTAAACTCTTCGTCAGACACGTCGCCGATTAACGCGTACACCCTTGCGGTACGCACTTCGGGATTATCGCCGCAGGAAGAAATACGCATACACTGCTTGGCGGAATCCGCGCGCTGGTCAAACTGCCCCGCAAGATATTCCGCGGCGAAAACTTTGCCTTTTATATCGGGTAAATCGTAATACACGTCGTCGAGCTGCGGTTCGGAAAGTATGGTTTTTACCGCTTTTTCAAACTGTTTTTTTTCTACGTTTTCTACGTCGTAGCGGTTAAACAATCTTACCGATTTT
>CAMOVY010000046.1 GCA_946627905.1 uncultured Clostridia bacterium | reverse complement strand
TATTTTCCGCACCTGCATCGTACTTGACTTTAACGTATAACGGTTCGGCAATACGGTTCTGGAACGCCGCCGCTAAGTTATAATAAGTCATACCGTGCGCTTTAGCAATCTTTTGCCCTTTGCCGCTACGCGTTAAGATGTAAGACGAAAGTAATGGGCTTGTACCTTCTATTATATCGGTAATGTTGACTTTTAAGGCATTTGCGCACCTGTAAATGAACGCAAAGTTAAGGTCGCGCTCTCCCCGCTCGCACGCCGCGTACTCTTCTTCCGAAACGTCCGTAAACTTTGCCATTTCGGCGATAGTCAAGCCTTCGATTTCGCGCAGTTCTTTGATACGCGCCGCCATCGCTTTGATTTTCAAATCGAGATTTTTTTCCATAGTATTCTCCTTTTCGGGACAAAAAAATCGCCCCAAAGTCTTAATACTTTGAGACGAGTTAAATTACCCGCGGTACCACTCAAATTGCAAACAACTGTCTGCCACTCTTAGGGTCTATCAACCCCTATGCCTTTACGCAGCAATCACGGAAAGGTTCTACAAGCGAAATTTAACGCCTTTCTTCCTTCCAACTCCGGAACTACATCGCAAAATTTTCCTTTAACGGCTTGCACCAACCGCCGCTTCTCTGCAAAGTTTTTATTTTGCGACCTTTCCATCACAGTTTTTATAATTGAAATCATAATAACATACAAAACCCCCTTATGTCAACTGTTTTTAAGGGGGTGTTTTTTATATAAACGCCCCGCGCCAAAAATCGGCGCGGGGCGTGCAATAATTTTTACCTTATTGATTTAAGTATTATTTCTTAAAATATCTGTTAAGTAAACCTTCGAAGGCTTTGCCGTGGCGGGCTTCGTCGCGCGCCATTTCGTGAACCGTGTCGTGGATAGCGTCAAGATTTAAGGCTTTCGCTTTTTTAGCAAGGGCGGTCTTGCCTGCGGTCGCGCCGTTTTCAGCCGCAACGCGGAGTTCAAGGTTTTTCTTGGTGGAATCGGTTATAACTTCGCCGAGGAGTTCCGCAAACTTAGCCGCGTGTTCGGCTTCTTCCCAAGCCGCCTTTTCGTAATATGCGCCAACTTCCGCGTAGCCTTCACGATACGCTACTCTCGCCATAGCAAGGTACATACCGACCTCACTGCACTCCCCGTTAAAGTTCTGGCGAAGACCTTCTAAAATTTCGGCATCTACGCCTTTGGCAACGCCGACTACGTGTTCGGCAGCCCACGAAAGACCTTCTTTCTGTTCCGAGAATTTAGAAGCGGGCGCTTTGCATTGCGGGCAGAATTCGGGCGGATTATCCCCTTCGTGAACGTAGCCGCATATTGCGCAAACGAATTTTTTCATAATAGTTTCTCCTTTTTTTCGTGCTTAACACTTTTTTATTTAATTTTACACGAGACCTATTGATAGTGTCAAGTAAAATTTATAATTCCGAGATTTCTTTAAGCCAAAGCGAACAGACTGCGTCCGACGGCATACGCAAATCGCCGCGTGGCGATAGTGCTACCGAACCGACTTTAACCCCGTCCGGCACGCACGAACGCTTGAATTGTTGCGTGAAAAACCGTTTCACGAAAATATTAAGCCATTTTAATATTGTATCTCTGTCGTATTTCCCGTAAAACGCTTTTTTTGCAACGAAAAACAATTTCGACGGCGAATATCCGCGCCTTAACATATTGTAAAGGAAAAAGTCATGCAATTCGTACGGTCCGACGATATCTTCGGTTTTTTGCGCGATTTCACCGTCCGTCGGCGGCAGAAGTTCGGGGCTTACGGGGGTATCTAAAATGTCGTATAAGACGGCTTTAAGTTTCCCGCGCGCGCCGTCCGCCACGTGCTTTACTATATACCTTACCAAAGTTTTAGGCACGGACGAGTTTACCCCGTACATACTCATATGGTCGCCGTTATAGGTAGCCCAGCCCAAAGCAAGTTCTGAAAGGTCGCCCGTGCCGACGACAAGCCCGCCCGTCATATTCGCTATATCCATTAAAACCTGCGTGCGTTCGCGCGCCTGCGCGTTTTCGTAAGTAGTATCGGGGTTTCCTTCGTGCTTTATATCCTTTAAGTGCCTTAAAACAGACTTTGTTATATCCACCTTTTTAAGCGAAACGCCCAGCGATTTGGCAAGTTTTATCGTATTATCGAAAGTCCTGTTCGTCGTGCCAAAACACGGCATAGTTATAGCGATAACGTCTTTTAGGTTTCTGCCTAGTTTTTTCATAGCCTTAACTGCGACGAGTATTGCAAGCGTGGAATCGAGCCCCCCCGAAAGCCCTATAACCGCAGTCTTTGCGTTAGCGCAATTTATGCGCTGTTTAAGCCCTTCCGACTGAATATCGAGTATAAGTTCCGCGCGCGCGCCTAAAACATGCTCTCCACACGGCACGAAAGGCGTTTTTTCAAAGTCGCGCTCTATATTATCGATGTCGTTATACCCGTCGAAATAAACCGTTTGGTAGTTTACATTTTTTTCTTCCGTGCCGTGGTTAAACAGTTTGGCGCGTTCAAAGTCCAAAAAACCGACGTCAACGTCCGCCGTTATCATACCGTTTTCAAACAGTTTACTCTCCGAAAGCAAAGTGCCGTTTTCAGAAATAAGGTTATGCCCCGCAAACACCACGTCGGTAGTGGATTCCCCGCTGCCTGCGTCCGCATAAACGTATGCGGAAACGGTGCGCGCCGACTGCACCTTAATAAGTTCTCTGCGGTATTCGGCTTTGCCCACCGTTTCGTTGCTTGCGGATAAATTGACTATTATATTCGCCCCGTTTACGGCGTGAATAGCGGACGGCGTGCTAACACCCCATAAATCTTCGCAAATTTCCGCCGAAACGGTAAAGCGGCTTTCGGTTTTATCCTTAAAAATAACGTTCCTTATAACCCGCAAGGGCTTACCCGAAAAACAGGGCGCGTTTTCCATCACGGTGTTTTCTATACTGTCGTTCCAAGCGGAAAACCAGCGCTTTTCGTAAAACTCGTTATAATTAGGCAGGTTGGTTTTGGGAATAAGCGCCAAAACTTCACCGTTATTTACCGCCGCCGCCACGTTGTAGATAAGCCCGTTTATCTTTACGGGCAATCCCACAAACACCAGCATTTTTTTGTCTTTGGTAAACTCCGCGATATCGCGCAGCGCTTTAAGCGCGCCTTTAAGCAGCGTGTCGCTGTAAAGCAAGTCAGCACAGGTATAGCCCGTAATCGATAGTTCGGGAAAGACGGCAAGTTCGACACTTTCGTCTTCTGCCCTTTTTATCCATTTTTTAATTTGTTCGCAGTTAAAGTCCGTATCCGCAACGCGGATAGCGGGAGTTATTGCCGCCGTTTTAATAAAGCCGTATTTCATAAAAAATCACCTTTTTTGTAAAAATCAATATTTTTTACAATTCAATTTTACACCATTTTTATTATTTTGGCAATTTTTTAACATATAAAAAACGCTGCTTTTTGCAAAAATTGCAAAAACCAGCGTTTTAAGCCTTAATTTTAATTCATAGAAATATTTTTCAGTTTTTCGTACTTTTTTATAGCGACGCGCTTAATTTCCGAAATATCTCCGCCCGTTTCAAAAGTTTCGTCGCTTATCTTCTTCGCTAAAAAAATCGCTTCGGTAGAATAGTCAAGCGCACCTAAATCGCTCATAAACTTGCCGCTCTGCCGCTCGCCCATAAAGTCGCCCGAACCCCTTAATTTATAGTCGTATTCGGAAATCTTAAAGCCGTCGGTTGTAGATTGCATAATTTTAAGCCGCTCTAAGCTGTCGCCCGCGGTTCTACCCGCAAGCAGAAAGCAATAACTTTTAATATCAGACCTGCCAACTCTTCCGCGCAGTTGATGAAGCCCCGAAAGCCCGAACCGTTCCGCGCCGTAAATTACCATAACCGAAGCGTCGGGCACGTCCACCCCCACTTCTATAACGGTGGTGGAAACGAGTATTTTAGTCTTTTTGTCCTTAAAATCGTTCATAACCGCCGCTTTTTCCTTATCTTTCATTTTGCCGTGCAAAAGCCCCAAGGGAATATTCGGAAAACGGTTTTTAAGTTCTTCAAAAAGTTCTATAACGCTCATAGTCTCGCCCTCTTCGTCCC
Organism: uncultured Clostridia bacterium; assembly: GCA_946627905.1. Lineage (GTDB taxonomy): Bacteria > Bacillota > Clostridia > Christensenellales > Borkfalkiaceae > UBA1259. The sequence continues at coordinate 4,400 of CAMOVY010000046.1, read as the reverse complement.
CTTCGATTTTGGGGCATACGAAATAGGCTTGTCTACCCGCCGCCACTTCCTTTTCGATAAATTTAAGCATATCGGCGTACTTTTCGCGCGGCACAACGTTGGTCTGAACGGGCAACCTGTCCTGCGGCTTATCGGTTATGGTCGTTATATCCAAATCGCCGTAAAAGATAAGCGAAAGGGTGCGCGGAATAGGCGTCGCACTCATAACCAGAACGTCCGGCGTTATGCCTTTATTAAGCAGCGCGCTGCGTTGCGACACGCCGAAACGCTGCTGTTCGTCGCACACGCAGAGAGAAAGGTTAGAAAATTCCACGTCTTCGGATAAAAGGGCGTGAGTGCCGCATAAAAGGCGGATTTTGCCGTCTTTCAAGTCGGATTTAACCTGTTTTTTCTCCTTAACGCTCATTGAACCCGTTAAAAGCGCGACGTTATATTCGGGAAATATATTTTTTAAAAGGTTATAGTTCTGAACGGCTAGCACTTCGGTCGGCGCAAGCATTGCCGCCTGAAAACCGCTCTTTAACGCGATAAACAGCGCGCAGGTTGCGACGGCGGTTTTACCGCTGCCCACGTCCCCTTGCATAAGCCTGTTCATCACCGAACTGCCCGTCATATCGGCGTAAATTTCGTTCACCGCCTTTTTCTGCCCGTCGGTAAACTCAAAGGGAAACCGCTTGACAATAAACTCCAGAAGTTCGGTTGCGGTGCAAGCGTACCTGTTTATTCGAACCTGCGCGCTGTCGCCTTTTATCACCTTGAACGCAGAAATAAGCGCAAAGTATTCTTCTATCGCTATCCTGTCCGCGGCGAGTTTTTTGCGCGACATATCGGGCGGGTTATGAATATCGCGGTACGCCGCGTACAAATCGGAAAGCGCGTATTTTTGCTGTAAATTAAAGGGAATTATGCTTTTCGGTTTTTCGATATCAACGGCAAGGCGGGCGCTGTCGCGCACGGATTTCTGGCTTAAACTTCCCTTTATTTTATACTGCGGAACTATTCCTTTAAGGCGCAAATTCTTTTCAATCGGCTCGAACGAAGGGTTGGTAAGCGAAGTTTCAAGCCCTTCCGCACGCACCCTGCCGTAAAACAGATATTCTTCGCCTATTTTAAGGCGCGACGCGACGTACGGCATATTGTACCATACGACGGCAAAGGTAAACCCTTCCTGCTCGCAGTAGGCTTTTACCATACCGCCCCTGCCCCTGCGGAAATACCTAACCTGCGGCGGAGTAATTATTTTGCCGCCGGTTAAAACCATATCGTTATGGTAGGCGTATTTTAAGAGCTGCTTTTCACGCAAATCTATATAAGCGCGCGGAAAAAACCGCATTAAATCTGCGGTATCGAAAATCCCTAATTTATTGAAGTCGGCTTCCCTTGCCGAACTTATTCCGCGTATCTTTGTAAGTTCCATAATAATTAAAATACTAAAATATTATCAATGGGATTGCCGCGCTCGCTTAACTTACTCGCAATGACGGCTAAAGCGTAAAATTAAAACGGGAAGGTTGCCCCTTCCCGAAAGTTTTTATTCCAAAGCGATGTAGTAGTAGTAAATCGGTTGACCGCCGTAATGAATTTCCACGTCGCAATCGGGATATTTTTCCGAAATCGCTGCGGCAAGCGCTTCCGCGTCTTCTTCCTTTACGTCTTGTCCGTAGTAAAGAGTGATTATCTCTTCGTCGCTGCGAAGTTTTTCTATCAAATCAAGGGTTACTTCGCTTACGTCCTTGCCCGTAGCGAGAATTTTTTTATTGTCAAGCCCCATTATGTCGCCGACTTTTAAGTCGAACCCGTAGAGTTTGGTGTTTCTTACCGCGTAAGTTACCTGACCGACGGTTACGGAATCTAACGCGTGTATCATATTCGCCTTGTTCTCGTCCACGGGAAGGTCGGGATTAAACGCCAACGCCGCCGCAAAGCCCTGCGGGATATTCTTGGTGGGGATAACGTGAATAGTCTTGTTTTCCACTAGCGATTTCGCCTGTTCCGCCGCCAAAATTATGTTCTTGTTGTTGGGGAAAACGAAAACGTTTTCCGCATTGATGCGCTGCACCGCGTCCGCTATATCGCTTGCCGACGGGTTCATACTCTGCCCGCCTTCGATAACGGCGTCTACCGTCAAATCTTTGAATATGCTAGTAATGCCTTCGCCCGCGGATACGCTCATCATACCCATTTCTTTCTTTTCTTCTTCGTACTTTTTGATAAGCGCGCGGTTCTGTTCCAGCATGTTTTCTATCTTGAGTTTGTCAAGTTCGCCGAGTTCCAAGGCTTTAGTAAGCGCGCGCCCCGGTTGGTTGGTATGAACGTGAACTTTCACGAATTCCAAGTCGCCGATAACTATAACGCTGTCGCCTATAGAAAGCAAAAATTCCTTAAACCGTTCGATATCGGCAAGCGTGGTCTTTTTCTTTATGTTTATAATAAAAAATTCCGTGCAATAGGCGAATTCGATATTCCCGAGACTTAATAAATCCATATGCTCGAGATTGTTGTCGCCGGTTGCGGTTTCGGGAACGACGAAAGACGTTTCGACCGATATCGCTTCGCCAAGCAGGGCTTTTTCCATACCCGTAAGCACGCACATAAGCCCTTTACCGCCCGCGTCCACAACGCCCGCTTTTTTAAGAACGGGCAGAAGCGTCGGAGTGATTTCCACCGCCGCGTCGCCTTCTTTTATAATTTCGCGGAAAAAGGTCTCAAAATCGGTGTGTTTTCTGCGGAGAGACTGCGCCGCGTCCGCAATCATACGGATAACGGTCAAAATCGTGCCTTCTTTGGGCTGGCTGACCGCGCCGTACGCAACTTCCGCACCCGTTTTTAAAGCCTGTGCGAAAACTTTTACGTCGATTTCTTCTTCTTTTTTGAGAACCTGACAAACGCCCCTTAAAATCTGGGATAAAATAACGCCGGAATTTCCGCGCGCGCCGCGAAGCGCGCCCTTCGACACCGCTTCGGCAACGTCCGCCGTTTTGTTGGTGCGAACATTAGCGAGTTCCTTTGCCGCGGACTGAAGCGTCAAAGACATATTCGTGCCCGTGTCCCCGTCGGGAACGGGAAACACGTTAAGCGCGTCTATACTTGCCCTGTTTACGTCTAAATATTGAGCGGCGGACAACATCATGCTTTTAAGCATCTGCCCGTTTATAATCTTTTTCATAATATACTAACTCCGATAAGGAACGACGAATTCTTTAGTTTAAGCGCGTCAGCGTTCGACCCCCATAACCTTAACGTTCATGGTGTCGACAATCATACCCGTAAATTTTTCCACCCTGTACTTAATGGAAGTTTTAAGTGCGTCAATTACCGCTTTGATTGAAACGCCGTATTTGACCTTGACGGCAAGATTGATAAAAATCCTGTCCCCTTCGGTATGCACTTTAACGCCCGAAACGTAAGTACGGAAACGGAAAAACCCAACGAATTTATCCCACATTGACGAAGGAACGAACGCAACTATGCCGTAGCAGTCTTCCGCCACGCGCGATACGAAACGTTCTATAGTATTATCCGAAATAAGGATTCTACCGTAAATATTGTTGGTTTTAACGGACATACTCTCTCCTTACTGAAACGCTATAAATATTTTACCTTATTTATCCCGATTTTGCAACGATTTACAGCAAATAATAAAATTTTTTTACAGCCCACGATAATTTTTAATTAAAAATTTACAAAATTCCGATAAAAAAACTTGCAATTTATTATATTATATGTTAAAGTATTATTCGTTGAATTCAAAAATGCAATACCACTATCGGAGGATATAAATATGAGTAAAGTATGCAGCGTTTGCGGCAAAGGCAAATTATCCGGCAACACCGTAAGCCACTCCAACCGTAAAGCACCCAAATCTTACGAAGCGAACCTTCAGAAGATAAGCGTAAAACAGCCCAACGGCACTTCTAAAAAAGAATACGTTTGCGCAAGATGCATTAAAAGCGGCAAAGTTGAAAGAGCGTAATTTTTTAAGGCTGAATTTAAAGCCGTCCTTTTCGGACGGCTTTTTATTTTTCGTATTCTTCTATCTTTTTAATAATTTCCGCGAGGGCGCGGTGGCGGTGGGAGACGGAATTTTTTTCTTCCGCGCACGCTTCCCCCATAGGCTTTGCGAGTTCGTAAGAATAAAATATCGGGTCGTAGCCGAAGCCGTTTTTTCCGTGCCTTTCTGTTAAAATCTCCCCTTTAACTTCCCCGAAAGCGGAAAGAATATCGCCCGCTTTAGAACAGTACACCATACAGCAGACGAACTTGGCTTTTCGGTCGGTTTTTCCTTCCATATTCTTAAGTAAAAGGTCGTTGTTATGTTCGTCGTTGCCGTCGCCCGCGTAGCGCGCGCTGTAAATCCCCGGTGCTCCGCCCAAAGCGTCCACACATATGCCGCTGTCGTC
>CAMOVY010000045.1 GCA_946627905.1 uncultured Clostridia bacterium | reverse complement strand
TGGGCGCAAATTCGCGACTGACGTCCCCGCCCGCCGAAAACAGCGCGATATCTATCTTTTTGTCGACGATGTTTTCTTCTTTTAATTCTATGACTTTATGCGGCTTGCCCATAAAATCTATTTCCGTTCCCGCGGACTTTGCGGAAGCGAATAAATAGTAATTTTCTACGGGAAGCTGTCTTTCCGTCAAAACCTGTAAAAACTTTCTGCCGACCATGCCCGTTGCGCCGACGACTGCCACGTTGTACTTTTTCATTTTTGCATCTCCGAGATTGAAATTTATTTGTACTTTTTTTAATAGTTTAACAAACGCCGTAAAAAAAGTAAAGTTTTTTTCGGTTAAAGCCCGTTTTTATTTGATAAAAGTTTAAAATTAGTTTAATATTATATTAGAAAATTATTGTTTCGCGCGCGATTGCCGTAAATTTCGGCTTTAAGCGTTAAGGTGGTACAAATGGCTGGTAGAAAACGCGGTCTTATCGAAAGACTTATGCTCGGCTCCGAAAAGTCGGAAGGCTACGCAAGGGCTTCGCTTCCGTCTAACCGTTGGGAACTGTTTTGGGATATAGTTAAAGGCAGGTTCTGGAAACTCGTACTGTTAAACCTACTCGTGCTTTTGTTTTTTATCCCGCTTTTTCTGTTGATATTCTACCGCTCGGCGGTAATGTCGGGGATGGGCGCGTCAATGCCGTTCGCGCAAGGCTTCGGCGTGGGGTATCAAGCGCCGCTGTCGCTTGTTGGGATGGAACAGCAGATAACGTTTAACGTCAATCTCGTCGCCTACCTGTTTTTACCCATAGCGCTTATGATTGCCGCGCTTGGCGTTTCGGGCGGCGCGTACGTTATAAGGAATATGGTCTGGACGGAAGGCATTTTCGTCGCAAACGATTTCTGGCGCGGCATAAAACAGAATATAAAGCAAATGCTGCTTATATCGCTCGTGTATTCTATCGTGTTCTATCTGTCCAGCCTTGCTATTTCCGTTGCCGATTTTAATCTGGCAAGCGGGGCGGGCAAAGAGTGGCTTTTCGTGATTTCGAAAACATTATCGATTATTACGATAATCTTTTTTACCGTAATGACTATGCATATGATTACTATGAGCATAACGTACGAACTTAAATTCCGCGCGCTTATAAAGAACTCCTTTTTGTTTACAATAGGACTGTTGCCGCAGAACGCGTTTTTCCTGCTGCTCGGGTTTATACCGTTTTTACTGCTTATGTTAGGCAGCATCTTTATGCCGATAGGAATAATCGCGATACTGATTATCGGGTTTTCGCAGATACTGCTCGTGTGGACGGACTTCTGACAATGGGCTTACGACAGGTTTATAAACGACAAAGTCCCAGGGGCGCAGAAGAACAGGGGTATTTACGAAAAGGTTAAAGAGAGCAATTCCGAAGCGTTAAAGCAATACCGTAAGCAAGTGGCGCTAACGCGGACTTCTTTAAATTCCCGCCCTATAAAACCGATAACCGACGACGAACTGAAAGTGGCGGAACTGCCGACTTCCTTTAACCGCGACGATATTTTGCGCTTAAACGAAAGCAAACAGGCGATATACGACGATTACGCAAAGTACGTCGAAGAGCATAAGAACGACCCGGAGTTTCAGCCGACCGAAGAAGAAGCGGCGGCGGAGAAAGACAGGGCGGAGCGCGATAAGCGCATAGAAAAAGCCAAGAAAGAACTTATGAAGCGCAACCGCAGACGTTAAAAACTTGGGGATATATTAAAAAATTTGCTTAAAGGGCGTAAACAAAATAGTTTGCGTTCTTTAATATTATAATCGGAACAAATCAGAAAAGTGTAAAACGGATATGGAAATTACGGATTTTCTTTGTCAGCTGGCTATAATACTGTTTTCGACAAAAATGCTCGGCATTTTAATGCGGAAGTTCGGACTTCCGCAGGTGCTCGGGTTTATCGTGGCGGGAATTTTAATAGGTCCTGCCGTATGGTCTTTGATGTTTGATACGGGCGGAGCGTCGGTGTTTCCCATTAAAGAAAGCGAATATTTTAACGTTTTTGCGGAAGTGGGCGTTATTTTCGTTATGTTTACAGCGGGGCTTGAAACCAACCTGAAAGACGTTAAAAGTACGGGTGCGGTTGCTTTCGCCGTCGCCGCCTCTGGAGTTATATTGCCGCTTGCCGCGGGAACGGGTATAGGCGCGCTGTTTTTGCCCGATGCCGCGCACGGCGCGTTTTCGTGGGTGTTTATAGGCGTTATAATGACGGCGACTTCCGTGGGAATTACCGTCGAAGTATTAAGAGAACTCGGCAAACTACAGACTAAAGTAGGCACGGTAATACTCTCCGCCGCCATAATAGACGACGTTTTGGGTATAATGGTGCTTGCGATAGTACTTTCGCTATCGGGCGCTAAAAGCGCGGAAAACACCGTACTAAACAGCATCAATCCAAACGGCAACGCCGCTATTACTATAATATGGATATTGACCTTTTTCGTGTTCGCAATCGCCGCGGGGATAGGGTTTTCAAAACTGTTTAAGTATATAGAGAAAAAAGCGCCGCATACGCGAAGAATACCCATTTTATCCATAGCGCTTTGCTTTTTATACGCCTTTATTGCAGAAAAAGTGTTCGGTGTGGCGGATATCACGGGCGCGTATATTGCGGGGCTGGTGCTTTCAACTAACCATAAGTCCGCGCAGTACGTCGACAGAAAGGTTTCTATAAATTCTTATACCATATTCGCGCCTATATTCTTTGCGGGGATAGGCATAAAAATGAGTTTTCAGGGCTTTACCGCCGAAACGCTGCTTTTTGCGGTGGCGTTTACGTTGGTCGCTATACTTACCAAAATTATAGGTTGCGGCGGTATGGCAAAAATTTTAAAATTCGGGGTTAAAGACAGCCTTAAAACGGGCGTCGGTATGATAGCCCGCGGAGAAGTCGCGCTGATTGTTATGGAAAAGGGTATAGCGGGCGGAATTATAGACGCAAAGTACAGGGTAATAGTCGTACTGCTTGTTATGGTAAGTTCTTTGCTTGCGCCTATTCTATTGAAATTATTGTATAAAAAAGACGATACGCCGCCCCTTCCGACAAGACCTGAACTCGAAGAGGGGCATTTCGATTAGAACGCGTTCAATAATTTGTAATTGATATCTGAAAGGTAGTAATTTGGGAAAACTGTTAAAATCACTCGTAATGGGCGGGGAAATTTCCGTCGCGGTGCTTGATACCACCGATATGGTGAACGAGAGCATAAAAATTCATAATTTATCGCCCGTTGCGGCGGCGGCGTTCGGAAGAACTATGACCGCTTGCACCTTTATGGCTAGCGGGCTTAAAAACAAAGAAGACAAACTGTTCGTAAACGTCAAGGGGGACGGCGCGGGCGGCAGGATTACCGTGTGCGGGGGCGGCGATTTGTTTATGCGCGGTTCGGTGGCAAACCCTACTGCGGAACTGCCCTTAAAGCCAAACGGAAAACTCGACGTAAGCGGGTTTGTTGGCAAAACGGGCAGAATAACCGTCGTGAAAAGTATGGGGCTTAAAGAACCCTATTCGGGAAGTTGTGCGCTTGTTTCGGGCGAAATTGCCGAAGATTTTACCGCCTACTACGCTTACAGCGAACAGCAGCCCACGGCCATGGCGCTGGGCGTTTTAATCGGTACTAACCGCACGTGCGTGGGCTCTGGCGGGGTTATAGTTCAGGCTATGCCGAGTGCTTCCGAGAGTTCGCTGTTAAAGGCGGAAAATATCGTAAAATCGTTGTCGGACGTTTCGGCAAAGATACGGGATTTAGGCGCAAAAGGACTTTTTAAGGAACTGTTCGGCGACGCGGAGTGTACCGAATACAATCCGATATACAAGTGCCTTTGCGACAGGGAGTACGTTAAGGGCATACTCGTGTCTTTGGGCAAAGCCGAACTTGAAGACATAATAGCAAAAGAAAAGGTAATAAAAGTAAACTGCGAATTCTGCGGCAAAGAATATTCTTTCGGTGCGGAAGACGTGGCTGAAATGTTTTAGCATATGAAAAAAGTAGTGAAAAAATTTGAGAGCGTAAGCGTTTATAAACGGCTTGCGGACGGTAAGGCGGACGGCGGCGATTTGTTAGGCGCGCTGGGGCTGTACCTTACGGTGCTTAACGCAAGTGCAAACGATTACAAAGCGATAGCGGACGTTGCCGATTGCTATACCGATATGGGGCTTTTGGAACTTTCCAACCGCTACTGGTTCAAGTATCTTACCGTATGCCCCAAAGACAAGCAGGGGGTTGCCTACGAAGAACTTGGCATCAATTTTTTCTATCTCGATAACCTTTGGGCTTCGGGCTACTATTTTCATTTGAAAATGGAAAAAGACGGGTTTATCGCCGAAGAAGGACTTGACGAAGAGATAATAAAATTTTTCTCTTCGCCCGAAGCCAGAAAAGAAGGGTATTTTATTGCGTACCCGTATAATTTAGCCGACTATTCGGGGGTGGCTAAAAACGCCAAGCGCGCGCTTTCCGCGGGTGATGCGGCTATGGCGGCAAGGCAATTTAAGAAAATACCCGCGGAGTGCCGTACGATGGAAATAAGCGGCGACTACGCTACTTCGCTGTTTCTTATCGGCCGCGACGAAGAAGTGATTGACGTGTGTAAAGATTCCCTTTCCCGCCACGGTGAAAACGTAAACGCCTACTGCAATCTGTCGTCTTTATATTCGGCGCGGGGGGATAAGGATAAGGCGCAGTATTATTACGACCAAGCGCTTAAAGTGAGAACTATCGACAAGTCGGAAAATTACAAGATAGCGACCTGCGCCATAGAGCGCGGCGACGACAAAACCGCCAACGAGTGTATAGCGGAAATACTTAAAGAACGCCCGTACGACGACGTGATGAACTTTTTTTACGCCGTGTCGTTTATGAACTTGGGCGACTATCAAAGCGGCGTAAAGGCTATAACTACGGCGCTTAAAATCAACCCCGAAGACGCTTTTTACGCGTACTTTTTCCCGCTTTTTAAAGAGATAGAAAAGGACAATTCCAAAGCGGACTTGATTTTGCCTTTACCGTACGCCAAGGCGTTGCCCGTAGCGGAAAGCAGGGCGGCAAAGCGCGAAATAGCAAAGTATCTGACGGGCAAAAAGATATATTCCGCAGACGATAAAACTCGCGAAACGCTTAAGCTTTCGCTTTATTCGGAAGACGTAAAGACCGCAAAGGGTGCGGCGTTTATACTGTGTTCCGCGGGCGCGGGGAAGGACAGAGAACTGCTGTTTTCAGCGCTTACAAACGGGGATATAGCGGACGAAGTAAAAAGTTCTATCGTCTATCTTCTGGTTGCAAACGGCGAAAAACGCAGGATTGACGCGGTTATCGGCAACTATTTAGCGTCGGTAAAACCGAGAAAGACGGTGTTCGAGAATAAAAAGGACGGCGAACTTTATACTTCCGCGTACGCGCTGTCTATTGCCAAGTCTGTTGCTTGGGGGATTGACGACACCGCTAAAATCGCTTTCAATATGAATACCCTTTACACGGATTACGCAGAACTTATACGGTTTAACGGCTTCGGTGCGGAAACGATTGCCGCAATAGGCTACCTTATGTGCGAATTCGACAGGTTCAGAAAGGTTAAAGACGTGTGCGCGGCGTTCGGCGTGGATAAACAAAAAATCGGCGAAGTAGAAGAGTTTTTGGAATATATCAAAAAGGCGGAGCGCGCAAAACTTAAACAGCGCGCGGCTGCCGCGTACGAAAAGGAGAACAAAGATGATTGAAATAATAAATCTCGACAGGCTTTTCGATAAATACATAGAAAAATACGTTTTGGATAACGTGGGCAAGGTTAAGCCCGAAGAAATAGAAAATAAAATCCCCGTTTTGTATGAAGAATTCGGTTGCGTTTCGCAAAAAGAGTTAGGGGGTAAAACGCCCAACGAATTTTACCGCGCCTTTTCGCCTGCGGAGTTGCTTGACTGTTTAAGCGAACATATAGAAAAGGACGTGCCCGTGAGCGATTTTTTAATTGAAGCGATAACGGCAAATCCTGACAGCGTAAAAGCGGTAAAAGCCGCGCTTATGATTGAGCACGATGAGCAGTTTACCGCGTACCTTATGAATATTTTAGCCGATTTAAAAGCGGAAATCCCCGTGGAAAGGTATTTGGAGTTCGCACTTTACGACTATCCTGACGCTATAGGCGAACTTGCGACCGAAGCGCTTACTTTAAACGCGGACAAAGCAAGGGATAAGGTGCTTAAAAGTTTCGATTTAGCCGCGGAAGATAAAAAGGACAGACTTTCGGAGATATTAGCAAGCGTTAAGGAAAAATCCGACGACGTGTTCGATAAACTCGTGTACGAGTTTGTAAAGAATAAAAATAAAATTCCGCTGTACGCGAATTATTTGGCAAAGTACGGCGACGAACGGGCAATTCCCTTTTTAAAAACCGCGATAGAGGGCAAGGTTAATTATCAGGAATTTGAAGAACTTAAATTCGCTATCGAAGTTTTAGGCGGCGAATATACCGAAAAGCGCGACTTTACGGAGGACGCCATTTATAAAAAAGTAAAGGGCAAAAAATAATTGAATTTAACAACAAAAAGGGCGGCAACAGCCGCCCTTTTTGTTGTTAAAAGCATAAATCGCAAGTTTTAACCGTAATTTTTAAAGTGAAGAATTTTGCCGATACTTTAAAACTCTTTTTCGTTATTGCCGGCGCGGTTATGGGCGCGGGGTTTTTATCGGGCGGGGAACTTATTGCCTTTTTCGGCGGGGTAAACCTTTTTTGCCTTGCGCTTGCCGCGGCGGTGTTTTTTATAGGCTTTTCTTTCGTACGCACCGAAAACGACTGCGGTTCGAAATCCGTTTTTATGCTTGCGGAGTTGGTGTTTTCTCTCGCTATGCTTTCGGGACTTGACGAGATTGCGGGCTACGCTGGGATTTTAAAAGGCGTACCCGCCGCGTCTATTATATCGCTTTTTATCTTTCATTTTTCGTTTTCAAAAGACATAAAAAAGGTGGAAAAGGTAAATTGCGTTTTAATACCGGTATCGTGTGCTATAGTGTTAAGCGCGGCGATTTTTGCGCCCGCGCAAGGTATGGCGGTAAAGGGTACTTCGGCGGTCGGCGTAATAAACGCACTATTGTACGCCTGTATGAATTTGTTTGTTGCCTTGCCTTCGGTACATATTGCAAAAAAGAGCAAAAGCAAACGAGCAAACGTTGCCGCCGCCCTTTGCTTTTCGGTATTTTTCACACTTTTTGCTTTTATTATTTTAAGGGTTGCGCCTAAAACCGCCTTGCCGCTAATAGATATCTCTTACGGCACGGCGCTTTATCCATTACTTATTGCGGCGATTTTTATCGGTTCGTTTACTTCGCTTATCTGCTACCTGTATCCGCTTAAAAATTTTATCGTGGAAAAAACGGCTGAAAAACGCCGCGGGGCGTATTGCTTTTTGCTGTACGCTTTGCTGTTTATTCTATCCCGCGCGGGGATTAGCGCTATAATAAAATACTGCTATCCGCTTGTCGGGGCGCTGGGGTTAGTTTCGATAGTAAAAAGTTTTTTCGGTATAAAAGGAAAGGCAAAAGGCGATACTATGGGAAAAAGGAGCGCGTTATGTCAAAAAAGAAAAAGAGTAAAATCAAAAAACTTACCGAAGAAGAATACGGCAACTATATAATGGCTTTAAAAGACGAAGTTCCGCCGCTTGCTGTGCGCAAGTTGCAGAAATAAAAAACCGCATAAAAAATATTTGTCTTTTTTTTTCGTTAGTAGTATAATGACTATCGTAATTTAACTTTTTTCAAGGTGAATTATGGTAGAAATCAAAGAAGTTAAAAGCAAAAAAGACCTTAAAAAATTCGCGGCGTATCCTGTGAAACTCTACAAAGGTTGTCCGTATTACGTACCGTCGATAAGAAGCGACGAACTTAATACCTTTAACCCCAAAAAGAACTTTAATTTAAAGGGCAACGAGTGCAAGGGGTTTTTGTGTTATAAAGACGGAAAGTTAGTCGGGCGTATCGCGGGGCTAATTAACCGCAAGGACAACGAGTTAACGGGCAGAAAGTATATAAGATTTTCCCGCCTTGACTGCGTGGACGACAGCGAAGTTTTTAACGCGCTGATTAACGCGGTGGAAAAGTTCGGCAAGGATTACGGTATGGACACTATCCACGGACCGTGGGGGTTTAACGATACGGATAGGGAAGGTATGCTGACTTTCGGGTTCGATAAACGCAGTACGTACGGCACAAATTATTACTATCCTTATTTTTGCGAACGTATGCGCGAGATGGGCTTTAACGACGAATCCAAGTGGGTGGAAAAGAGTTTCACCGTGCCCGACACGCCTTATGAGCGTATAACGTCCATTTGCGAAAAACTTAAAAAGCGGCTTAACGTTTTCGAAGCGTTTGACAAGTATTCTGTTAAACAGGTGGTAAAAAAGTACGGCGACGAATTTTTTAAGACGATGAACGACGCGTACGGACACTTGGACGGCTACGTGCCGATAGAAGGCGGCGCGCA